>NZ_LVCT01000445.1:0-2315 GCF_001647205.1 Rhodococcus sp. EPR-134 | reverse complement strand
CATGGGGATGCCGGCGGCGACGGCGGCTTGGCGGGCGGGCATCTGGCCGGCGCCGGCGGTGAGGACCTGTCCCATGATGACGTAGTCGACTTGTTCGGGGGCGACTCCGGACTTGTCGAGGGCGCCTTTGATGGCGATGCCGCCGAGGTCGGACCCGGAGAGGTCTTTCAACGATCCGAGGAGTCGACCCATCGGGGTACGAGCTCCCGCAACAATCACAGTGGTCGTGTTCAACGCGTTCTCCAGTCTTTTGCGACGGTCTCGGGGGTCGATTGCCGAGACCGCGTCGGTGAAATGGCCTGTTATCGGATGTTGTCGTGCGTCTGTTCAGGCAGTGAGGATGTAGAACACTGCGGTCATCGCCAGCACCACAGCGGCAGCGGATGCCATCGCCGCGGTCAGGGAGGGAAGGGGCGGATTCATCGGATCATTCGCCGTCAACGGCCGCGCTGTCATGGGCGGTAGCGGGATTCGTAGGCCTGCTTTTCCTCGTCCATTTTCTTTTTCTCGTGCACGTCGAGGAGCGCGGGGCTCAATCCGTGGCTGACCAGACGGTGCCGCAGGTAGATCTTTTTCAAGGCGAGAAGGAAATAGACGAAGGGCAGGAAGAGCAGGAGCACCATGCTGATCCGGATGATCCAGGGGCCGGGGATCAGCAACAGCCCCAGCAGGATCGGCAGCAAGGGGACGATGCACCGTGTCGCGTAGCGGCGGGCGGCGCCGGGGCCGGTGATGTCCTCGATCACCCACGGAATGAACTCGTCCGGCAGGGTGCGTCCGGCGAGGTACTTGAGGTGCTGGGCGAAGGTGGGATGTGCGATGGTTCCGTTCTGGGACATGGTGTTTCATTCCTCGATGTTCATCGATAGGTACTGGTTCCTCGGAAGCACCAGCATGCGGGCGTATTCGATGGCGCGTGGTGTGTCGGAGAAGATGTGTCGGCGTTCGCTGTCGGAGGTGGTGAAGACACCGAGGGCTTTCAGTGGCCGGAGGTGGTCCGGTTTCATACCGGAAATCAAGACGGTGATATGGCGGTGTTCGAGTTTGTCGATGGCGTCCTTGAGGACGATGGCGCCGGTGGCATCGATCGCGGTCACCCGTGACATGCGCAAGATGACGACCTTGACGTCGGAGACGTCCGCCAATTCGAGCAGGAAGCGGTGAGCGGCGGCGAAGAACAAGGCGCCGTCGATGCGGTAGGCGACGATGTGTTCACGGAGCAGTTCGTGTTCTTCGCTCTGGTGCCCGTCGTCATCGAGTGGGACTTGTTCGATCTTGGCCGATTTCGCCACTGCGCGCAGTGCCAGGATCGCGGCGAATGCGACACCGACCGCGACCGCGGTGACGAGGTCGAGTGCGACGGTGACCAGGAACGTTGCGCCCATGACCGCGGTGTCGGCTCGGGTGGCGCGCGCGATGGCGATGATCGAGGCTGTTTCGACCATGCGCACGGTGGTGGCCAGCAGTACCCCGGCGAGAGCGGCCAGGGGTATCTCGGCGACCATGGTCGATGCCAGGTAGACGATCGCGGCCAAGATGACGGCATGGGTGAGTGCGGCGAGGCGACTGCGCGCGCCGGAGCGAACGTTGACGGCCGTGCGAGCGATGGCGCCGGTGGCCGGGACGCCGCCGAACAGGGGTGCGGCGATGTTCGCCAACCCCTGTCCGAACAATTCCCGGTCGGGATTGTGGCGGGTCCCGACTCCCATCGAATCCGCCGCGGTCGCCGACAGAAGTGATTCGAGGGCGGCCAGCGCGGCCACTGCCAGGGCCGGGGCCACCAGCGAGGTCAGATCCCCTAGATGCAGAAAGTTCAGTGTGGGTGCGGCGATGCCGGAGGGGATTTCACCGATGCGGGCGATGTCGAGGTGCAGCAGTTGCGCGGCCAACGTCGCGACAGCCACGGCGACGAGCGAGAACGGAACCTTGGGGAAGTAGCGTCCGCCGACGAGGATGGCGACGGCCACCGCGAGCGCTGTTGCCGGGGTGAGAATCGAGGGGTGCGCGACGAATTTGGCGACCGCGTCCGCTGCGCTGCGCCACACCTTGTCCCCTTCGGCGTCGGTGATACCCAGAGCGGCCGGGATCTGTTGGAGGGCGATGACCACGGCGATACCAGCGGTGAACCCTTCGATGACCGGTGCCGGCATGAAACGCACGGCCCGCCCCACTCCGGCGAACGCCAACACCACCAGCACGATGCCGGCGATCAACCCGACCGCCAGGACACCGGATCCGCCGTATTCGTGAACGATGGGAACCAGGACCACGGTCATGGCCCCGGTCGGCCCGGACACCTGGAACCGGGAGCCGCC
>NZ_LVCT01000444.1:0-873 GCF_001647205.1 Rhodococcus sp. EPR-134 | reverse complement strand
AGAGCGACCAGTGCCACGATCAGGCCGGCCAGCAGATCCGCGCCGGGTGCGCGCAGCGACGAACTCCATTCGCTCCATCGCGGCAACAGGTCCCGTACGGCCTGGGCAGCGCGGCCGAGCGAGTTCTGCGGGGACGGAGTGGAATTCGGTGCGGGCGTAGCGGTCATAAGGTTCCTCGGTACTGCGAGAAGAAAGTGGAAGCCTGTCTGGTTACTTGCTAATATTAGCAAGTAACCAGATGAAGGGAGCGGTGATGCGTGTAACACCACTGCGCGGACTGCTGAGCGCGCCGTTGCTGCAGTGCCGCGAATGTGCCAGGTTGTGCCGTCGGTCCGCGGTGACGCCGGGCGGAAACGTGTGCCCATGGTGTGGGGAGCGGGCGTTGTCGACGGCTGTCCTGGGCTCCCCGCTGCGCTCGTCGAGTTGACGGCGCTCTGGGTGGGAGATCACCACGTTCGGTCTCACGTCAGAAGATCCCGATCCGGGAGGTTGAGGGGCAACTTGACCGGATCGGGACCTTCGGTGAGGGCCTCCAGCGCGAGAGACTCGACGTGAGATGCGCTGGCAGCCCTGCTCGGGGGTCAGCAGTCGTCGGCGCGGGTGCGCACACGCCGGAAATGCGTGTCGCGGGACGGGGCCTCGTCGGTGAGTTCGTAATCGAATGTCGACAGTCGTTGACGCAAGGCACGCAACTCTTCACGCAGCGCGTCGGGGAGTCTGTTGCCGCCGATCGTGGCGTACCACTGATCGATGAGGGGAAGTTCGGCCGCCCACTCCGCCGGGTCGACCTTCAACGCAGCGGCAATGGTGGGGCGATGAAGGTCGAGTCCGGTCAGATCCAAGGCATCGAGGGTCGGAACGTGACCGATTGGG
>NZ_LVCT01000443.1:0-15005 GCF_001647205.1 Rhodococcus sp. EPR-134 | reverse complement strand
TGGTCGCCGCGGCGAAACCAGTTCACGTAGAAGATCTTCGGCAACTTCGAGGAATCGGTGCGCGCGCCGATATCGAGCCAGTGCTGGAAATAGTCCCCGACGTGGTAGCCCAGGAACGGCAACATTGCCATCGGGTCGCGGCGTACCACCCCGACGGCGCCGGCTGCGGCGGCCGTGGTCTCCGAGGAGAGTGTCGAACCGAGGAAGACGCCGTGCTGCCAGTCGAAGGATTCGGTGATCAACGGCATGGTGGTGGCGCGCCGGCCTCCGAAGAAGATCGCCGAGATCGGAACCCCTGCCGGGTCGTTCCATTCCGGCGCCACTGTCGGGCACTGTGCGATCGGGGTGCAATAACGTGAATTCGGGTGTGCGGCCGGTGTTCCCGATTTCGGAGTCCACTCGCGCTGTTGCCAATCGAGGAGATGCGCCGGGGGCTGTTTGGTCATCCCTTCCCACCACACGTCGCCGTCGTCGGTCAGGGCGACGTTGGTGAAGATGGAGTTCCCTTTCTCGATCGTCGCCATGGCATGTGGGTTCGTCGCGGTGCTGGTACCGGGGGCGACACCGAAGAAACCGGCTTCGGGATTGACGGCGTAGAGTCGGCCGTCGTCACCGAACCGCATCCAGGCGATGTCGTCACCGATCGTTTCCGCGGTCCACCCCTCGAGCGTGGGATCGAGCATCGCCATGTTCGTCTTACCGCACGAGGACGGGAATGCCGCGGCGATGTAGTGCACCACCTCGTCCGGGGAGGTGAGCTTGAGGATGAGCATGTGCTCTGCCAGCCAACCCTCGTCTTTGGCCATTTTCGACGCGATCCGCAAGGAGTAGCACTTTTTCCCCAGCAGCGCGTTGCCACCGTAGCCCGAACCGTAGCTCCAGATGATGCGTTCTTCGGGGAAGTGGGAAATGTACTTGGTGTGATCGCACGGCCACGGGACGTCGACCTGCCCGTCGTAGAGGGGTGCGCCGACCGAGTGCAGGCATTTGACGTACTCGACATCTGCGGCCAGCGCTTCCCAGGCCGGTGTCCCGGATCGGGTCATGATCTGCATCGACACGGCGACGTATTCGGAGTCCGTGATCTGGATCCCGAATTTCGGTTCCGGGGCATCGAGGGGCCCCATACAGAACGCGATGACATACATCGTGCGCCCCGACATCGCGCCGCGGTAGTGCTCGGTCATGACCGTTTTCATGTCGAGCGGGTCCATCCAATTGTTCGTCGGACCGGCAGCCTCGCGTGACTGGGAACAGATGAACGTCCTGTCCTCGACCCGGGCGACGTCCTCGGGATCGGAGACACACCGGAACGAGTTCGGCTTGCGGTCCAGGCGCACGAACGTGCCTTTGTCGACGAGCAGATCGGTCAGGCGATCCCATTCGGCGCCGGACCCGTCACACCAGACCACCTCTCGCGGTGAGGTCAGGTCCTCGACCTCGGCCACCCAGGCCGCGATGTCGGCACGAAGCGCGCCGAGACGAATCGGGTCGGAGTCGATATGGGTTGTCACTGTGTTCTCCTGACATGTGTTCGGTGCGCGGTACGCACCTGTCCGAGCGGGATAGACGGGAAATACGATCAGTGCAGGTGGGTGCTGTATGGAGGGGCGTGGCCGAGAGATTTGGTGACCTGCCTGGCGATGGAGGAGAGCAGCATCCGCTCGTCCGCGGACGGGAGAGTGCACCCCACAGGGGTGATCAACGCCAGTGAGCGCGCGCAGGCAGCGATCATCTCGGCGGTCAGAACCGTGACGCCATGGCCGCAGAGGACACCGAGCAATCCGGGAAGAACGACCGCGCCGTGATCGAAAGTGTCACCAGGCATGCTCACCACTTGCCGCGCGGGCACCGAATCGCCCACGCAGCCATCGAGATCGACGAGAACATCGTTGTGTTCCATCAGTCGGCGCAGCGGAAACTGGTGCGCATCACTCGCACGCCAGCTGCTGATACCGGCGACACCGGACATCAACAACGTCGGCCCGAGCATCGGAGCTCGATGGGCCCCGGTGATCATCACTTGCCCTACCCGCGGCCCCACGACGAGGTTCCGCAGCGCCGAAATCGTCATCGCGGTCAATGTTGCTGTCACGACGTCGATCTCGCTGACGACCAGCGGGCCGCCACGCTCGGCGACCCCGTGCTGCACGGCTGTGGCAGCATTCGCGTCCAGTCCGCCGACGAAGGCAGCGGAGATCCGCGGTCGCAGGCTCAGTACACGGGCGATCACGGTGTTGACGTCCGCCGTCGCCAAGGGCAACCGAACTGCGTGCAGTGCAGTCCGGTCGCAGATCATGGCGGCGTAGTCCTCCATCGCCTCCCACGGTGACCGCGTCCTGACCGCGGCGCGATGCGATCGGGCCGCCGCAACTCCCACCACCGCGACATCGCCGCGGCTCAAGACTGCACTGTTCGGATGGACGTCGTTGGTCGTCACCGCACGCCACCTCTTTCGAATCGATCAACCGGTCGTCCGGTTACCAGTTCTACAATGTACGTACTTTAGCAATTTCGCAACTGGTGGATAAGTGCAGGAACTAGTCCTGCATGATGTGCGCCCTACCGTGCCTTACCGGCCAGAGCGGGCGGCTCCGGAATCTCCTCGACCAGCATTTCGGCCTGGCCGGCGACCATCCCGGTCAAGATGGCGCGCGCCGTGGTCAACAAATCGGCGACACGCGGCGACGTCAGAGCGTATGAGACGGACAACCCTTCCCGCCGCGCAGTCACCAGACCTGCTCGACGCAGAATGGACAGTTGCTGCGACAGATTGGCCGGCTCGATCCCTACCTCGGGAAGCATCTCCGAGACGGCATGCTCACGCTCGCTCAAGAGCTCGAGGACGCGAATACGTGCGGGGTGTCCCAGCGTCTTGAAGAAATCGGCCTTCATCTGATAAAGCGGCTGGCGCGAGTTCACAACCACGACGCCTCCTGTCACTCGAGTCGGATCGGCGGCATGCGCGTAGGTGTGGCGCGCCGCTGTCCTGCCCCTGCGAATCGAGCGCAGAAGCTCCCACCGGTTGTGGTACTTGCGAATCTTAGCAATTTGCGTGGGTATTCGTCGGCGCAGAGCGGGAAGTGTCGGCCATGGCGAAGACTCAAAGCACAACATGTTTCAGAAAAGGGGCGTCAGTGATTTGAAACATGTTGTGGTATAGCTTTATTCGTCGCCCTGAAAAGGACAAACACGTTCTAATAATTTTTGCTACTCGAGGAGGTACGACAACACATGGGAAATCCTGTGATCGTGGAAGCGGTACGCACTCCCATCGGAAAGCGCGGAGGATGGCTCTCGGGTCTGCACGCCGCCGAACTGCTGGGAGCCGCTCAACGAGGGCTACTCGATCGTGCGGGACTCGATCCGATGCTCGTCGAACAAGTCATCGGGGGGTGCGTCACGCAGGCTGGCGAACAGTCCAACAACGTGACGCGGACCGCATGGCTGCATGCCGGTCTTCCCTGGCAGACCGGGTGTACCACCATCGACTGCCAATGCGGTTCCGCCCAACAGTCGACCCATCTGATCGCCGGTCTGATCGCCACCGATGCGCTCGACGTCGGGATCGGCTGTGGCGTCGAAGCGATGAGCCGGGTGCCCCTCGGCGCCAATGTCGGTGTGCATGCCGGACCTCGTCGTCCTGCCTCCTGGAACATCGACATGCCCGATCAATTCGAGGCCGCCGAACGCATCGCCCGTCGTCGCAATCTGACCCGGGCCGACATCGAAGCCTTCGGTGTGCACTCGCAGGTGAAAGCGCACCGCGCGTGGGCGGAGCACCGTTTCGACACCGAAGTGCTGCCTGTTGGATTCGAGTTTTTTAGGCCTTTCGCTAAACGGGCTTCTGCGAGTGATTTGCGTAGCCGGTCTTGGCGTTCTCATGGGAGTCGAAGGTGAGCTGATCGGTCGACCGATACAGGTGATGTCTGCGCCCTATCGAGCAGTGCCGAGATGCTCGGAAATATCCGAACCCAGCGATGACGAATCGATTTGCACTTGGGGGGTTCGCTGGGTTGAGTTTCGAAAAGTATTTGGCCACTGCATGTGTGGGGGATCACTGCATGTGTGGGTAATGACGCTAAGGGTGCATGCAGGGGAGTCGACCGCACAAGGTCCTGGAGGGATTCAGGACCTTTCGGCCTAGGGACTGGTGCTACCAACTAGAGTGTTCTTTACTCCGAGCTTCTCTGCGAAGAGGTGTCGCTGGACGATCCATCCGGCGACGCTGAGCGCGATCCACGCGGCCGTGGCGAAGATCTGTTGCCAGCCTGGCTGTGGGCTTCGGAGGAATTCGAGCGCGTCCGTGGTCCGTCCCAGCCCGTTGAGGATCATGCTTGCACCTCCGATGGAGGTGAGCCACAGTAGTGCTCGGGCGCGGTATTTGTCTGCCAGGAAGGCTGCGGCGACCGCGACGGCGAGTATGACGATCGCACTCAAAGCCCAGTCGTTGTCTCCGGGTTGAAGCACGTCGGCGGTGCGGGCGCCGGCCATCGCGCCGGCGAGCCCGCCGATGAAGTAGGCGGAGAACTTGAAGACGAGAGTGGTCACGATCCAGGCGCTGACAGCGCCGATGAGTCCGAACAGCAGCAGCGCAGTCAGTGAGGCGTGGAAGAGGTCCGCCATCATCCAGCCGAGCCCGAAACCGATGGCCAACACACCCAGGTGCAGGGAGCGGATGCCGTAGAAGCAGAGCAGGAGCCCGACCAGTAGGACCGCGATTCCGTTCATGTTCACTCCTTGATCGGTGCAGGTCTGCGGATGGTGGCGACAGGACCGGGTCAGACCAAGTTCAGCGAGGTGACCGGTGTCGATTGGTCATTCACGAACCCCTCGCCCGGGAGTCTTCGCCGTTACGCAGAATCCCGGGTGAGGAGTGCGGGTTAGCTCGGCCGTTCCGGGGTGACGATCGCGAAGTTCTTGTCACCTGGTTCGAGCACCGCTGCCAGGCGGCCGAGAACAGAGGCGTCGCCGCTGATTTCGATGCCCGCGTCCGCGAGTCCATCGGCAGAGAGTCCTCCGAGTGCCAAGGCAGGTAGGGCTCGTTTGGTCGTGGTCAGTGTGGCGTCGGCGGAGCCCTTCTGATTGTGAGCGGTGTAGGTGAGCACGCCGTTGGCAAGTCGTAGTCGGTAGCGTTCGTCCACGTCGGTGAGCACGATGTCGATGGATAGTCGCTCGTCCCACGCCTCGGGGCCGTTGACTTGAATGGCGATGGCGTCGAAGAGCATCGCCGGGGTCAGTTGGCCGACGACGTCGGGCGCGGCGGTTTCGGTCGGGGTGCCGAACTGGCCGTCACGCAGTTCTGTGGTACCGGAGAGATACCAGTTGCGCCAGGTACCGTTTTCGGCACCGTAGCCGAGTTGCTCGTAGGCGTCGGCCAGCAGCGCTTTTGCTCCGGCGTGGTCAGGTTCCGCGAACACAACGTGATTGAGTACCTGTGCGACCCAACGGTAATCGCCGGCGTCGAACGAGTCGCGGGCTTTCGTGACGACCGCGTCGACACCACCCATGAATTCGACGTATCGAATGGATTGTTCGACCGGTGTGTGTTCCCACAGACTGGCCGGATTACCGTCGAACCAGCCGATGTAGCGCTGATAGATCGCTTTGACGTTATGGCTGATCGAACCGTAGTAACCTTTTGCGCTCCAGGCATTCTCGAGCGAGGGTGGCAACTGGATCCGCTCGGCGATTTCAGGTCCGGTGAGGCCCTGGTTGATCATGCGCAGCGTCTGATCGTGCACATAGGCGTACAGATCGCGCTGGGTAGACAGGAAGTCGACGACACGTTCCTTGCCCCAGGTCGGCCAGTGGTGCGAGGCGAAGACGACTTCGACGTCGTCACCGAACATGTCGATGGTTTCAGTGAGGTACTGCGACCAGCCGTGGGGATCACGCACGACGGCGCCTCTCAAGGTCAGCAGATTGTGGAAGGTGTGGGTCGCGTCTTCGGCGGCGCACAGCGCCTTGAAATCGGGGAGGTAGATCAACATCTCCGAGGGCGCTTCGGTATCCGGCGCCATTTGGTAGACGAGGCGCACGCCGTCGATGGTGTCCTCGTGTCCGGTGGTGGTGACGATGTCGGTGGGAGCGATGAGCGTGACGGTTCCGATGGACACGGTCTGTCCCAATCCGCCGCCAACCTGTCCCTGTGGGCCGCGGGCCAGTGCAGCGCCGTACATGTAGCCGGCGCGTCGCCCCATCGCGGTTCCCGCGTAGACGTTCTCGGAGACGGCGTGTTCGACGAATCCTTCCGGTGCAATGATTTTCACCGCCCCGGAGTCAACTTCCTCTTGCGAGACGAAACCTTTGACACCCCCGAAATGGTCGACGTGCGAGTGGGTGTAGATGATCGCTTTGATCGGCCGGTCGCCGCGATGTTCTCGATAGAGTTCGAGGGCAGCTTTACCTGTTTCGGCGCAGAGCAAGGTGTCGATGACGATGACCCCCTCGTCACCTTCGATGAAGGAGGTATTCGACAAGTCCATTCCGCGGACCTGATAGATGCCCGGGACTACTTCGAACAATCCGGCGATGGCAACGAGTTGGGATTGCCGCCACAGACTCGGATTGACGGTGTCGGGTGCGTCGCCTTGCAGGAACGAATAGGTGTCGTTGTCCCAGAGGACGGTTCCGTCCTCGGCGGTGACCGCGTTCGGTTGGCGGCGGCCGACAAGGCCGCGGTGTGCGTCGTCGAAATCCTGCGTATCGGAGAACGGCAGACTCTCGAGGAGTGCCTTCTGCTGGCGGATGATTGACTCGGATGCCGCATTCGATGTCGTAGCCATACCGACAGTGTGGAGCGCGGTGGGCATGTTTCACTTCACCTGTTAGGGGTGATTGACGGCCGACGAAGTCTCGAACGGTGAAGTCGTGCAACAGCGTGACGCGCCCGTGCGCCGGCACGGCGCGGGTGTATCGGCGGATAGATCAAGCTCAGGGTCGACCTCAAGGTGAAGTAGCTACGCAGTAGTCGAAAGCACAGGTAGCCAGGCACGTATTTCACCGAGCTCGGTTGCCAGATCAAGCAATCCGTCCGGGGTAGGTTCCGGCGGCCTCGTCGACGGCGGCGATGGTGTCGCCGCCATCGTGCGGTCGAGTCGGCGACACTCGATGAGTTGGCCGTTGAGCTGAACATCGAGGATCCAGGTGAGATCGTCCGGGGGCGAGGGAATCTGCATGACGACCCGAATCGATTGCGGAATACAGTGACCTTGGCAGATCAGCGAGGGAGTATCCGATCCGCCAGCGATGCTGTCGGTGATCTGCACGGGCCGTGGTGTCGGCGCCGAGCGAGTCCACGGGAACTTCGTTGCCGACGGCAGGTACCGTGCGTAGCGCCTGTGGGTCGCTGCGATCGGAATCGGACGTGGACACCACCGGTCTGGTCAGAAACCGGAGATGAGATCACCGTTTGGTTGGGTGATCGTCACAACCGGCGAGCCCTCGAATCTTCCGAGGGCTATGGCCTCGTCCGGGCCTTCGGGTGCGGACCATCCGAGCCCGGTCACCGCATCGCCGGGACCGACGATCACGGTATTCTCTGCGCCGGCGTCCGGCAGGACATTCGAGTACGTCACCAGATAGCCCGCTCGCGTCAGTGCGCCATTCGTCTCCCGCGTCGGCGAGCACGATGGTCAGGTGTTACTACCCCTGAGTTTTACATTGCGAGGTCGACGTTGAAGAAAGGTGACGGTCTCGTCTGGTCTCCTGCATCGGTTCCAGGAGGCGAGTATGTCAGCGCGGACATGGCGCAGACGGGCGTGGAATGCCGAAACAGTCAGTCACGTAAAGCAATATGGGCGGAGGGCGGCGATAGGCCCGCCATCCCGATAGAAGTCACGAACTCCGGGCTCGGCGGTCGTAAACACTAGTGAGACGGAAGTCGTCGAGCGCAGCGAGTGTCGTGTGGTGTGGGCGATTCGCCGGCTGCTGGTGGTGGCAGCCGACGAATCGGGTGTATCCCTTGCTCGCGTGTGGGGATGCCGCAGGCCGTTTTCCGGTTGGTGCTCACCTGGGGAAGGCCCTGGTCGGCGACTCGTTGCGTGTGCAGCTCTCCGCCGTGAAGTTGGCTACCCGTCGAGGGTTGCGGTGAAACGGAACTGTCAGCTTGCACCCTTGGGCGTAGCCGGAGCAGGCGGACAGTGAGCGGCTAGCTGAGTTGCCTCGCCGCGTGCTGCGCGAGGGTGTGACGTGAAGCCGGGGCGCGCGCGGTCAGTGGGGCTCGGCCGAGGTGGCTCCGACGAGGCTGAGCAGTGGTCGTAGCGGGTGACGTTGCTCAGCACTGCTGGTGCAGGTTGTTCGGTGGTGGTGATGGATGTGGTGGCGCCGCTGGGGTGGGATCCAGGGTCCTTCGTAGACGAGGTTGCCACAGTGGCGGCATTGTGTGCGGAAGTATCCCTTGTCCATCGACGGTTATGGGCCTTTCGGTGATGTGCATCTGAATCGAATCGTATTGTACTGCAGGCTGTCCCGCATTTTATGCGCTTGGCGGGTGGTGTAAATCCAATTTGATGCTTCGAGGAAGCGGGTGTCGGTTCGGTAACCTGTCGTCATCAGGGGGGAGGTGATCATCGCACGCAGCTTGAAGAGGAGTAGGGCGCTCACTGTTTCGATGGGGTGAGAAGGACTGCGAGGAGGTCAGGTGCTGGTTGCGCAGCGAGAACGTCACCAGGTCGGAGGTCGGTCAGATCGGCGGGCGAGGTGTAGAAGCTGTCGGACAACGCGGCCGGGTAGAGATCGGCGACGCACTCGCTGGCGGGTCGACGGCAACGACCGCAGCGGTGCCTGCCGCACAAGCGGCCAGGAGCGCAGCGATAGTTTCCGGCGTGTGATCTCGATGGTGTGAGGCGCATTCCTCAGTTTTCGTCAAAGTCCGAGCGCAGCGCATCGCTCACGAAGTCGCACTCGCCGCTACGACGAGCATCACCCAGTTTCTGTCCGTTCGAGCAAGTACAGATCCAATGCCCGCATCACCAGGAAATTCAGCGGAACCACCCGCGAGTTCCGCGGTTTCGCCCACACCGCCATTGGAATTCTCTCGACGCACCCACACGCACCACGTTTCCGGCCGTGATGCACCGCATTGTCCGGCAGTAGATGCAGATCACTTGATTTTGCATGAGGATCGCAGCCGGGGTGCGCACGTGCAGCAAACCAGTAGCCGCCTCGAAACTCGCCGACATGACCGAAATCGCGGCTATCGGCTTCACCGGCCGTGTGCACATGCGCAACGGAGACAGGCATAGGTTAGGGAATGCTCCAATCATGAACGTCGATGGCTCCGAGTTCTTCTGTAGCGGAATCGAAGTCGCTGTAGATCTGGTGTTCCTCGAAACTTTCTTGGATGGCGATCTGTGCACTCTCAGGCAGGGTGTGCATGATCTGGCGGACACGTTCCTGACGGCGACCGACGGCCTGACGCTCCGGGTTACCGGGCGTTGCCTTCATCTGCGGAACGATGCCCTCGACATCGTCGACACCACCGGCGTGGTGACCGGCGTCGACGAGCGCCTGCTCGTGCGCCATCTGAGCCTCGTCCTTCTCCTCCGACATACCGATCGGACCGATCATGGTGCCGTTGAGGAACTGTTTGACGACGGGCTCGTCCGACGTGAGGAGTACCTCACGCGGGCCGAACATGACAAGTTGGCGACGGAAAAGCATGCCGATGTTGTCCGGCACGGTTCGTGCGAGGTTGATGTTGTGCGACACGATTAGAATCGTGGCGTCGCTCTGCGCGTTGATGTCGATGAGCGTCTGGCTGATGTAGGTGGTGCGAACCGGGTCGAGGCCGGAGTCCGGCTCGTCGACGAGGATGATTTCGGGATCGAGAACGAGCGCCCGCGCCAAACCTGCACGTTTACGCATACCACCGGAGATCTCGCCGGGGAGCTTTTCCTCGGCGCCGACGAGACCCGTCAGATCGAGCTTCTCCATCACGATCTTGCGGATGTCCGACTCGGACTTCTTGGTGTGTTCGCGCAATGGGAAAGCGATGTTGTCGTACAAGTTCATGGAACCGAAAAGTGCGCCGTCCTGGAAGAGCAAACCGAACAACTTGCGAATCTCATAGAGTTCCTTGGACGAGCACTGGAGGATGTCCGTGCCGTCGATCAGGATGGAGCCCTGTTCCGGGCGGAGTAGTCCGATCAGGGACTTCAAAAATACCGACTTACCGGTGCCCGACGGTCCCAGAAGAGCACTGACCTCTCCGGCAGGGAGCGTCAACGACACATCCTGCCAAATCCTTTGCGAGCCGAAAGACTTGGTCAGGTCGCTGACTGAAACTTCGACACCCATCGCGTGACTTCCTTACATCGATTCGTGAACGGGGGAATTCGGGTAGTTGATGCCGGGGCTCAGATCGGGGTCATTTCGGTGATCTGCCAACCGTTGTCGTCGAGGTGCAGCGAAACCTGGATACGGCTGCCGTCCAGCTTGGGGGCGGGACTGTCAGTGCTGGTGGTCGACTGGTTGACGAACATCAGCACGGTGGCGGCATCGGTGTCGGACGAGACTACAGAAGATTCCACGACAGTGGCCGAGGTGACTACCTGTCGCTTCTTCGCGGACGGGATGATGATGTCTTTGCTTACGCTCTCGAACTGAGTGCGGAAGTCGCCCCCGAGATGCGCGAGTGCGCTGGTGAAGTGGTCGTCGACGGTGTTGAAGTCGTAGGACAGGATGTCGGGGACCATTTGCGTGGCCTGCGTGAGGGCTTGCTGCCGGGTGTCTTCCTGGCTGCGGCCTTCGTAGGCGAGGATTGTCAGCGTCGCACTGGCGATTGTCACCGCGACCGTCAGGACGCCGAGGCCGGCGAACACCAGGGTGCGTTTGCGGCTGCTCCACGTGTTGAGGAACGAGGTGATGCGAGAGATGTAGGTAATCATGCGACGAACTCCACGTTGGATACCAGCCAGCGACCGTCGACCTGGTCGAGTGTCATTTTCATGCGGTAGACCCGCAGCTCACCGTCGGGTGCCTCGGTGTTCTTGACCGTCGATGTGACTGCCGCGAGGACGGTGGCGTGATCGTCTGTCGCGTCGATGATTCCGACGGACTTCACTTCCCCGGTGGACTCGACCTGTCCCTCGTTCAGCACATCACCGAAACCACCTGAGGAGGTGGTGAACTGGTCGTGGAATGTTCCGGTAGTGCCGTCGGAGACCCTCTGGATATCCTCCTTGAGGCTCTGGTGGCGGAGGGTTACCAGATTGGTGGCCATCTGTGTGGCGGTATCGAGGATGGTGATGTCGCGGGATGCGGCTGTTTCCGTAGTCCGCCAGTCGTTCCACGAGTTTATCCCCAAAACAGTGCCCGCCAGCACGAGAGCACCGGCGAACACGATTGCAGCGAGGGTAATACGGCCGGTCTGTCGGCTTGCGGAGTCGCCGGAATCGGTGGTGTGAGTGTGTGTTTCGGGTTGGTCGAGGACGTTTTCGTCGTCGATCGTCTCGGTGGCTAACGCAGTAGCAGACTTTGCCATGTCAGTTCCTCCTTGGACCGGGTGGGGGTTGTGGCGTCGATGGAGTACAGGGTGCCGTCTGGGGCTCGGAACGTGCCGGTGATCGGGTCGTAGGGTGAAGTGGTGATCGCCGGCGTTTTGCTGATGTCCCAGGAGGCTGGGGTTGCCGTGACGGGCGTCGGCTGAGAGCTGTCGGACTGTTCGGGCGTCGTGGGCGGTTCCCCCGGCGCCGGGGTGTAGGGCTGCCCTGGCCGAGCCAGCATCTGCGGCCAGTTCGACGGCAGGCCGCCTGGGCATTCCCCGACCTCGGCCGTGCGCACAGCAGGGTCGGTGGCGCAGGGGAGGTTGCGAGCACCACGGACCACACGGGGCTCGTTCGGGGGCAACTTGCAGTACGGGTCGATGGCCGGTTCGGCAGGGGACAGATCGCCGGGGTCCCGGCGCTGGGTCTGTCCGTATCCTTCGGTGCAGGGCAGGGGATTAGCGGTGTTGCCCAGCTTGATATCGAGAGGTCCCTGGCCGTAGGTGCGGTCTGCGCCCTGCACGCCCAGATGTGAGTAGTTGATCGCGGCCGACAACGCCGGATAGACCACCAAAATCTGGCGCAGACCGGGTAAGTTGACCCGCAACACTTCACCTGTGCTCTGCAGGTTCGCCAACAGCAGCGGCAGCGACGGTTGGAGATCGGTCATAGTTCCGCCGAATGCGTCGAAGAATGCGGGGCCGCTGTCCAATGCTCCGCGAATCTGTGTGTCATTCATGGTCAGCTGCTCGGTGAACGAGGCCAGATCGGTGGCGAAGCTGGTGATGTCCGAGCCGGCCTCGTTGGCTGCAGCGAGGACAGGCTCGGCGTCGTCGATCAAGGTGGTGGTCGGTGTCAGGTTCGCTTGCGCGAGCGCGATGAGTGGGCGGGTGGAGTCGATCAGCTGGGACAGGGCGGTGCCGGCACCATCGAAAGCAATGTACGCCTCGTCGACGGTGGTCTTCAGGTCCTCCTTGGGCAGTCCTTCCAGGAGGGTGTTCACCTCGTCGACCACTTTCGCGGCTGGCACGGGCAGGGTGGTGCGGGATCGATCGATGACGTCGCCGTCGCCCAGGAATGGTCCCTCGGAGGTAGTCGGCATCAGATCGACGTACTGCTCACCGATCGCTGACACGCTGCGTACGTATGCATCGGTCGCCTGGGGAATCTTGTGGTCTGAGTCCAGCTGCATATGCACGGTCACGTGGTCGGGGTTCACGTCGAGGGATTCGACGACGCCGACGTCGACGCCGCGGTAGGTGACGAGCGCGTTCGGGTAGAGTCCGCCAGCTCGTTCGAGTTCGACATCCACCGAGTACATTCCGATACCTGAAAATCGCTTCAACCCCATGTAGCTGTAGACGGAGTTACCGACGGCGACGATTGCGACAACGGTGAAAATGACGAGTTGGGTGCGGACAAGTTTCGTGCGCATCAACGCTGACCTCCCTGCTGTTGGGGTGTCCCGACGGCAGGAAGTGCGGCCGGGTGCGACTCGGTGGGTGCCAGCAGCGGGTTGGCGGCTTGTCTGGCCGGGTTGAGGCCGGCCAGCTCGGAAAACGGAATGCTGCCGAGCACCTTTCCGCCCACTGTCTCGGCGCTCACATCGAGGGTGAGGAACAGGTTCACGTAGTCACCACGCGCCGCGCGCTCGGTGGTTTCGATCGGGAACGGCATGGTCGCGGCGATCTTGAGCGCCTCGGGGATCGAATCCCCGACGGAGGCGAGTTGACTCAATGTGGGCTGCAACGCGGTGAGATTGGCGTGCAGATTCGCCCGGCTGCTGTCGAGCACCTCAGTGGCGACTTGGCCGAACTCACCGACGCTGGTCAGCATCGTCGTCAGTTGCTTTTGCTGGTCGTTGAGCACTTGTATGGCCGGGGTGATGGTCTCGATGCCTCGGTCGAGTGTTCCGTTCTGCGCTGCCAACTCGCCGCCGAGCCGGTCGAGCCCGTCGATAGCGCGCACGATGTCGGCTCGCTGCTGATCGAGTCCGCCCATAAAGGTCTCCAAGTTCCCGAAGAGCTCATGCAGATTCTGCTCCCGACCGTCCAGGACACGAACGAGTTCGGAGGTCACCGTGCGGACCTGCTGTAGCCCACTGCCGTTGAGAACCAGGGACAGGGCGGACAGAACTTCTTCAGTGGAGGCGTACTGACTGGTACGGGACAGGGGGATGATGGCTCCGTCCTGCAGGGTTCCCGTTGGCTCTTCTGCGGCTGGAACCGTCAGTTCCAGATACTGCGAGCCGAGCACACTGTTCTGTGTCAGCTTCGCAGTGACGTTCGCTGGGATCGCGGCGTCGTCGCGCAGCTCGAGTGTCAGGTGAGCGATCCAATCCTCTCCACCGATGCGAGCGATATTCCCGACGATGACGTTGTCCGCCTTGACCGGCGAGTTGCCAACCAGATTCTGGATGTCAGCGAGCTCGACTGTGACTTCGTAGGTCTCGCCGCCGACGGCGTTTCCTGGTAGCGGGATGGAATTGATGCCGTCGAATCGACATCCGGTGGCTGTCACCGCGATCCCGAGTGCCAAGGCCGAGCAGGTGGCGAGCTGTTTGATCGAAATCATCGGGTTCCTCCACTCGGAGCTGGTGCGCCAGCGCCTTGGACCAGGCCGTTGGCGAGTGTTCCTGTGGCCTTGATGCATTCGTCGGCCGGAGCGTCGACTGTGGTGAGAAGGGCACAGATCAATGACCGTGGGTCGGGGGTATCGGAAACGGCTATCGCGGCTGTCAGCGAGTTCGAGTCGGGGTCGTAGATGTTGTAGAAATTCGTCAGCGAGGTTGGAGCGGAGTGCAGTATCGAGGCGAGCGCGTCCTCGCGGTCGACTAGCTGGCGGGTGATGTCGGTGAGCTTACCCACGTCGGTGGTCAGTGCTCCGCGATTGTTTTGGAGGAACTGGGTGACCTCGTTGAAGGTTGTGAGCATGCTGTTGAGCAGGGCATCGAGTTCGGTGCGGTTGTCGTTGAGTACCGACGACGTGGTGGCGAGTTCCCTACTGAAGGCCGTGATTTGCTGCTCGTTGGCGGCCAGTGCGCTGGTGAACGACTGCAGATTCCGGACGGAGGCGAACAGGTCCTCCCCGCCCTTGCTGAGCGTGGTGGTCGCGTCGGCGAGCTGGACGAGGGAATCGTGCAGGGTCTGGCCGTTGCCGCGCAGGGTGTCTGCGGTGTTCGCCACGAAGTCGTTTAGTGATCCGTCTGGGTTCTCAGGCGTGCGGCCGACGTCCTGCGCGAGTTTGACGACTTGCTCCTTGACCTCGTCGAACTCCATTGGTATCGCGGTGCGTTCGACGGGGATCATCTGTCCGTCCTGCATCTTCTCGCCCTCGGTGTAGGCCGGCGCGAGCTGGATGTATCGGCCGGTGACCAGGACCGGTGCCACGATCACTGCCTGTGCGTCAACCGGGACGTCGTAGTCGCCGTCGTATTCGAACTCGACCCGGACGCGATCACCTTCCGGAATGATCTCGTTGACCCGGCCGACAGGGACGCCGAGGATCATGACGCGG
>NZ_LVCT01000442.1:0-11828 GCF_001647205.1 Rhodococcus sp. EPR-134 | reverse complement strand
CATACGAGTGGGCTTGCGTGTCCCCTTCATCGAGGACCTCCGAGACTGCCGGGAAGCTGACCTGCAAGATTCGCGGGCAGAATGTTCTGCAGAAGCGCCCCGAAAAATGGCCCGCTGCCCACGACGTCACCGATTTGCTTGGAATAGCGTTCGAGACCGGTTAGGGAGGCGTTGATGTTGTCGTAGTTGTTGTTCAAGGTGGTCACCAGGATGTCCACCTGCGAGAGGGTGGGTGTGAGGGTGCCTTCGTTGTCCCGCTTCAACGCGGTGAGTTCGTCGGCGATCTGCCGGGCCTGCACGAGGATGTTGTGGATAGAGTCGGCCCGCTGATTGAGCGTGGAGAACAGGGACTGACCCTGGCCGAGCAGTTGGGCGACACGCTGACTGCGGTCGGAGAGGACGTTGCTGACGCCTGCGGTGTTGGTCAGCAGGTGACGCAGTTCGGCATCGCGACTGGCCACCGTCTCGGACAACCGGGACAGTCCAGTCAGTGACGACTGCAGGTCGGGGGGGAGAGCCTGTTCGACCTGCGAGAGCTGATCGAGAGCGCCGGACAGATCGACGGTGTCCGTCTTGGAAACCTTGTCGGTCACTTCTTCGAGCGATCGTGTCAGGTCATATCCGGACGTGGTGTTGGCGAGCGGAATCGTGCCGCCTCGACCGAGCTCCCCGCCGCCTCCCGGCGCGAGTTCGAGATACCGGCGTCCGAGCACAGTCTCGACCTTGATAGTGGCATGGGTGTCGTCACCGAGGCGTATATCGCCGCTGTCGGCATCGAATTCGACGTCGACCTTGTCTCCGTCCAGCGAGATCTTCCGCACCTCGCCGACCTTGACACCGGCGATCTGGGTGGTGTCACCCACCGCCAGACCGCTCGCGTCGCCGAACTCGGCGTGATACGTCTTCGCAGCGATACCGGGCATCGTGTCGAAGTTGAGGGCGAGGGCGATTGCACCGACGAGGATGAGGGTGCCTACGACGCCGATACGGATCGGGTTCCGTTCGAGGAATGACTTAGTCATCATTATTTACACCTTTCGGCGGGCGCGGTGAACATCGGCGTGACTCCGCCTGGTCCCTGCGCGTACTTGACCGCCAGCCCGCACACGAACAGGTTCATATAGCTTCCGTATCCACCGGCCCGACCAGTCAGGCGGTAGTTCTCGGGCAGCTTGGCCAAGATCATGTTTAGGGTGTCGGTCTTGGCATTGAGTCGACCGGCCAGGTCGCCGAGGGCCGATACGTCCTGCGCGATGGCGGGACGGTTCTCGGTAAGAACCTCGGCCAATGTCTTGGATGCGTCGTCGATCTGTCCCAAGGAGCGGCTGATCAGTCCCCGGTCGTCGTTGAGACCTGCGACTAGGTGCTGCAGCTGATCGACGAGCGCCCCGAACTGGTCGTGCCGGCTATTTACGGTGCCGAGAACGGTGTTGAAGTTGGTGATCACCTGACCGATGGCCTGATCGCGGTCAGCGAGGGTGTTAGTGAGGGTGTCGACTTGGGTGATCAGCGTGCTGATACTCGATTCCTGACCGTTGAGGACCTGGACCAGAGAGGTGGACAATTGGTTGGTCTGGTCCGGGTCCAGGCCCTGGAGAAGGGGACGGAAACCGTTGACGACCTGGTCAAGATCCAGAGCGGAGGTCGTCTGCGCGAGTGGGATGGGGCCGTCGAGCGGACGCGGATCGAATGCACCCTGGGACAGGTCGACATATCGGTCCCCGATCAGGTTCTTGTACTTGATCTTCGCTTCGGTGGCAGAGGTCAGCGGCCGCTCGGTGGACAGAGAGAAGGTGACCACGGCCGTGCTGTCCGAGTTGAGAGCGACATCGGTGACCTTGCCCATTGGCACTCCCGCCACCCGGACGTCTGCACCGCTCCCGATTCCGGAAGCGCTGGAGAAGACTGCACTGTAAGTGTGTGTGCTGCCGAACCGAAGATTGCCGACCAGTGTGGCGACACCGAACCCGGTCAGCATGGTCACCAACACGAAGATCAGCAACTTGAATACCGGTGTGCTTTTGGTCATCGCAGACCTCCCAGGAAGAACTGCGCGAAGGGGTTCCCGATCAGATCCGTCGGGGTCCGTGCGGGACGATATGCGTTACTGCCGTCATCAAAGTTGGTGTGCCCCTGCGGCTGTGTCCAGTCGTAGCAGGCAACGGGACCGTCCGCCTGCACCACTGGTAGGTTGGCCGGGTTCGTATACGGCGGGTCGCCCATCAACAGGGTGCCGAGGATGTTCAACCCCGGCATATCGCTTCCCCCGAGCGTCCGTTCGAGGTAGGTATTGGACTGCTTCAGGCTTTCGACGAAGCAGGGAAGGGCTGGCGCGCGCTCGGCGAGCAGGTCCGTGGTCGGCGCCAACGATGACAGGGATTCTTTCAGCGGTGCGCCGGCGGCGTCGAGCAAGGAATGACCGCTGTTGCCGAAGCCGGTAAAGCTGAGGATGAACGCGTTGAGTTGGTCTTGGCGTTCGGTGATCGTCGTCGCGGTGGTGCTGGCGTGATCGACAGTTGCCATGAGGTCAGGAGTCGCGGCTGCGAGGATGTCGGTGGTCTGTGCGCCTTGCGCAAGGTCACGTTGCAGTGTGGGGATGCTGTCGTTGAAACTCGACAGATAGGTGTCGAGGTCGACCAAGGTGTCGCCGAGTTTGTCGCCGCGGCCGTGGAGCGACGTCGCCAACGCATTCAAGGTCCCGTTGACCTTCTCCGGTTCAACGGTGCGTAACACCGTAACCAATGATTCGAGCAGATCGTTGATTTCCGTCGCAACCTGCCCGGTCGACAGCACAGTTCCCGCCGAGATCGACTCGGGGGAGGGAGATTCGGGTTGCATGAGGGTTACGAACTTGCGGCCGAACAGGGTCGTGGGATCTACTGCCGCAGAGACGTTCGCTGCGATCGAGGACGCACGGTTTTTGTCGATGTCCATCGATATCTCGGCGTGTCCGTCGACCAGTTTCACGTCGATGACGCGGCCGACGACGACCTCGCGCATCTTTACGTCGGATCCGGGTTCGAGCGACAATCCGGCGCGGGTCGCATACAGCTTGACGGGGATGGCCGAGGTGAAGCTTCCCCGGTAGACGGCGATCGAGGTCGCCGTCGCGAGCGCTCCTACCACGATCAGGACCAGGCCGAGTGTGACGTAGGCCTTGCGGCTGTGTTCTGTCAGATGTCCACTCATGTCAGCCCGACACCCGCACAGCCCCGGCGGTGCCGCCGTACACGGCGATACCGATAAGTAGGTCGATGATCATGATGGAAATCAGCGAGGTCCGCACTGCTCGACCGACCGCGACCCCCACACCGGCTGGACCTCCGACGGCATTATAGCCGTGGTAGCAGTGCACGCACATCACCACGACGGCCATCGCCAGCACCTTGACCGCGGACCAGATCACATCGCTGGGTACGAGGAAGACGTTGAAGTAGTGCGAGAACGTGCCTTCGGCTTCCCCAACTATATAGACTGTGACCAGCTGGGTGGCGGCGAAGCCGATGAACAAGGCCACCGAATACAGTGGGATCACTGCGATCACGCCGGCTAGCACCCTTGTGGTGACGAGGTACGGCAGTGACGGAATCGACATGGTTTCCATTGCGTCGATCTCCTCGCTCACGCGCATGGCCCCGAGCTGTGCGGTGAAACCGGCGCCGACTGTCGCTGTCAGTGCGATGCCGGCTATCACCGGGATCGCTTCGCGGGTGTTGAAGAAGGCAGAGATGAAACCGGACAGGGCGCCGAGGCCGATGTGGCCGAGCGAGGTTGAACCCTGCTGGCCGACCTCGTATCCCACGGCGGCGGTGAGCATGGCGATGACCACGAGGGTGCCGCCGATTACGGCGAGGGCTCCGGTGCCCATGCTCACTTCGGCGAGGAGGCGGACGGTCTCAGCGCGGTAGCGCCGAAGGGTCCGCGGAATCGACGCGATGGTGTGGTTGTAGAAGGAGAGTTGTCGGCCCATCTCCTCGAGATGGCTGACCGGCGCATCAATCAACTTGATCGCGGCGGCTCCGGTTCCCCGGAGAACCGTAGGTTTGTTGGCTATCGACACGAGATTCCCGTCATTCTTGTCGTTCGGTTTCTGTCAGTTGTCCAAACGTGTTCAGTGCAAGGCCAAAGTCGTGATCACCGAGTTCGCCAGGAACAGCAGCAGGAAGCTGAAGACCACTGTCTGGTTGACGGCGTCACCGACGCCCTTCGGTCCTCCTCGTACGTTCAAGCCGAGGTGGCATGCGACCAGTCCGGCGAGCATCCCGAACACCGCGGCCTTGATTTCGGCGACGAAGAAGTCCCCGAGACCGGTCAGAATGGAGATCGAGGTGACGTACTGACCGGGCGACGCGCCCTGCATGTACACGGTGGCGATATAACCTCCCACCAGACCGACGGACGAGACCAGGCCGTTGAGGAACATCGCGATGACCATGGAGGCCAACACTCGCGGAACACAAAGCCGGTGAATGGGATCAATCCCGAGGACCTTCATCGCATCGATTTCCTCGCGGATCGTCCGAGAGCCGAGATCCGCGCAGATCGCGGTCGATCCGGCGCCCGCGACGACCAGGACTGTGACGATTGGCCCGATTTCGCGAACGATGGCTACACCGGCACCCGCACCGCTGAGGTCCACGGCACCGATCTCTGCCAGCAGGATGTTGATCTGATAGACGAACATCATGCAGAAGGGGATCGCCATCAACAGAGTCGGCATGATCGACACACTGGCGATGAACCACGCCTGCAGGAGAAATTCGCGCAGATGAAAGGGGCGACGAAACATGAAGCGAAACGTCTCAAGGGACGTGGCGTAGAAAGCACCGACCGCACGGGGTGCCACGCGTAAGGCGGCCAAAGCCTTCGCGCCACTCTCGCCCGCCGATCGGGATCTGTCCAGCAGTTGCACGTAGTCCTCCGCGATGATGAGTGCCTGTGTATGAGTGTGTCGACGGATGCCGCAGCGTTCGATTCGCGTCGACAGAGACGCCTCCGGCCGGGTTTGACTGGGATGGGCCCCTTTTCGGCGCTCGGTACCAGTGGGGTGCGGTCCACACCGACGGTGAAGAGGGGCTGTGCCGGGGTTCCCGCGACTGTGGGAACCCCGGCACAGCCCGGTGACCCAATGAAAGCCGTCACCACTTGTGACGGTCCGATCGTGCTATCCGAGGGATCCCTGCCGGAGGCTCCGAGTACCGTCGGCGTTGGGTGAATCATGACTGAGCTGCGCTGTGCGGGTCGAGAGTTGCTCTTCCATGTCACCTCGGGCGTACAGCGCGCGCAGCGCCTTTTTGTCGAACTTTCCGACGCTGGTTTTGGGCACCGCCTCGAGAAATGCCCAGCGTTCGGGAATCCACCACCGTGCGACCTGTGCGTTCAGGAATGTGCGCAGTTCATCGGTGCCGATCGTCGAGCCCGGGGTGCGCACAACGCAGCCAAGCGGCCGCTCTTCCCACTTGGCGTCGGGTACGGCGATAACGGCTGCTTCGAAGACCTCCGGATGTCCCATCAGGGCGTTTTCGAGGTCGACCGAACTGATCCACTCGCCGCCGGACTTGATGACGTCCTTCGTTCGGTCGGTGATCTGGATGTATCCGCGGGGGTCAATATGGGCGACGTCGCCGGTGCGCAGCCATCCGTCCGCGAACTTGTCGGCTGCGTCGACTCCGTAGTATGCCGCGGTAATCCATGGCCCTCGCACCTGGATCTCGCCGATCGACTTTCCGTCCCAGGGCGCCTCGTTGCCGGAGTCGTCTACCAGACGCGCTTCAACGCCCGCGGTCACTCGGCCAGTCTTGGATCGCCAGTACATTTCGTCTTCCGGCGCGCTTCCCTTCGGTGGCAGAGCTATCGCTGCGAGCGGGCTGGTCTCGGTCATTCCCCAGGCCTGAATGATGCGGACACCGAAATCGGAGTCGTAGCCCTCGATGAGAGAGCGTGGAACCGCGGATCCTCCACACGCGACGAGTCGTAGACTGCTCAGATCTGTGCTGTGTGTTCGGGCGTAGCTGAGGAGATCGTTCCAGATTGTCGGTACGGCGCCGGCGAGGGTGGGTCGCTCGGACTCGATCATCTTTGCCAGGTGATCGGCCTGGAGATAGCGGCCAGGTAAGAGCATATCGGACCCGGAAAGCCATGATGTGTAGGCCAATCCCCACGCATTCGCATGGAACATCGGTACTACTGGAAGCACGATGTCGTGCTCGGTGAGACCGAAGACGTTCCCTGCGGCAGATGCCATGGAGTGTAGGTACGTCGAGCGGTGACTGTAGACGACACCCTTCGGGTCGCCCGTCGTGCCGCTTGTATAACACATTGCCGCGGCCTGCGATTCATCCAGATCCGGCCACACGTATGGTGCGCGGGACACTGTCAGGAGGTCCTCGTAGTGAAAGTATCGGTTGTTGGGTAGCTGGTCGGTGTCGCCGACGACGATTACATGCTCGACGGTCGTGAGCTGGTCGAGTACTCGGGCCAGTAGCGGAAGAGTAGTCCTGTCGGCGATGATGACTTTGTCTTGAGCATGGTTAATCACGAACGACAACTGCTCTGGGGTCAGTCGCAGGTTGAGGGTGTGGAGGACGGCACCCATCGAGGGGATCGCGAGGTAGCACTCAAGATGTTCCTGCGTATTCCACAGAAGCGTGGCGACCCGGTCGCCTGGAGAAACTCCGATTTCGGTCAGCCCGCTGGCGAGGCGTTCGGCACGGCGGGCTACTTCGTCAAATGTGGTGCGACGGCAGGAATCCGGCTCGTAGGTCACGACAGTGGAGTTCCCGTATATGCGCTGCCCGTGTAGCAGTATCTCGCGGACCAGCAGTGGGGAGTTTTGCATCGTACTAAGCACGGGGTCTCCAGGTTTCAGAAAAAAGGGGGACTTGTCGACGGGAGCGCGGCGCGGTGAAATTGACGCACCACGCTCCCATACACGGCTAGGCGTTCAGCAGATCAGTCCGCTCGTCGACGGCAAGCATGTTTCGGTACGGGGTAAACAGTGTCTTCGCTGTAGGGATGATCTTGAGAAGCTTCGGCACTGGCCCCTTGGCACGCACCGTGCCCTTCGCCATGGCGACGGGGAGATTGAGGTTGCCGAGCCAGAACTTGTTTCCGCTGTCGGCCGACATGAACAGTTCGACGTTCGGGTCGGGCCCGACATCCACTCCGGTGTAAACTTTACCGTTTGGAAAGTCGACCGTGATCACCGAATCAGGGTCGGTGTACGTAATCCGAAGAGTCACACCCGACTCCGCAAACTTCGGTCCCAATTCGGGATCCGAAACTCCCTGATTGAATACACCGCCGACATACTTGTACACATCGTCGGCGTTCTTGAAGATGCCCATTTGTGTTTCTCCTTAGTCGAGATTTATCCAGACCGACTTGGTCTGGGTATTGCCGAGAAGCGCTTCCTCGCCGAGGTCACGTCCATACCCGGAATTTTTGAAGCCACCGAAAGGCGAGGTTGGGTCCAGCATGTTGTACATGTTGACCCACACCGTCCCTGCGTCGAGTGCGTGCGCAACCCGGTGTGCGCGTGAGACATCACGGGTCCACACGCCGGCTGCGAGTCCGTATTCACTCGAGTTCGCCCGGGCGATTGCCTCGGCTTCGTCATCGAATGCAAGGACCGACAGAACCGGGCCGAACACTTCCTCGCGGGCGATACGCATGTGGTCGGTCACGCCGGTGAAGATCGTGGGCTCGAGGAAGTAGCCGGCGGAGTCCGAGCAGCGGTTGCCGCCGGTTTGCAGGACCGCTCCTTCCGCGAGTGCGGCCTGAACAAAACCTTCGACCCGGTCGAGCTGATTTGCCGAGATCAATGGTCCCATCTGCGTGCCATCGTCGAGGCCGTGACCGGTCACGATTCTCTGTGTCGCCTCTACCAGTCTGGCAACCACCTCGTCATGAATGCTGCGGTGCACGAACAGGCGGCTACCAGCGCAACAGACCTGTCCTTGATTTACGAAGATGGCAGTCAGGACACCCTCGACCACTGCATCGAGGTCTGCGTCCGCGAAGACGATGTTGGCGGACTTGCCACCGAGTTCGAGCGTCACCTTCGCAAGGTTGCGGGCACTGGCGGCAACGATGCGCCGACCCGTCTCAGTCGACCCGGTGAACGTAATCTTGTTTACACCGGGATGTTCTACGAGTGCTTGTCCCGCTTCGTGACCCAAGCCGGTTACGACGTTGAACAAGCCAGGAGGTAGCCCTGCCTCGATCGCCAATTCTGCGAGCCGCACCGTCGTCAACGAGGTCATCTCGCTCGGCTTGACGACGACGGCATTACCAGCGGCCAGAGCGGGCGCAATCTTCCAGCTGGCGATAAGGAGCGGGAAGTTCCACGGGACGATGGCCGCGACGACACCGAGTGGTTGCCGCCGAGTATACGTCAGGGCCTCGCCCACCAGTGGCGACACCGGCAAAACATCGCCGGTCAACCGGGATGGACTACCCGAGTAGTAACGCCAGACTTCCGTTGCGATGCTCAGGTCAAGGAAGAGGGACTCTGTGAGGGGCTTACCGTTGTCGAGGGTTTCGAGTGTGGCAAGCTCCTCAGCGTTTTGCTCGACGAGGTGCGCAAGCTCCGCAAGCGCACGACTACGTGCAGTGGGCTTAAGCGCACCCCATTCGGTCTGGGCGGAATGGGCCGAGCGCACAGCGGCGTCGACATCATCGCCGGTGCCCAGCGCGATCCGGGTCAGGACCTTCCCGTTTCCTGGGTCGACAGTATCCAAAGTGTTGCCGCTCAACGCTGGGCGGCGCTGTCCCGCTATGAAGATACTCTCCTCGGCACCATCCAAGGACGGTGCCGTGCCTTCAGGGATGATCGTGGTCATCGAATCTCCTGCTTATGGACGCCGGACTTCGGCGCACTAGGGGTCAAGTCTGGTGATCCAGGTCACGTCTTTGCGCGGGTCATACGGGCCATGGATGGCCCGAGCGGGCCGTCGGCGGCCGCGATGAAAGGCCCGAAGCTTCCGACGAGCGGGTAGTTGGCGGACGGGCGGGAGGTGCCCATAATGCACGAGAGGACTACCGCTGCGGATCCCGTCACTGCGGGCAATCCGGGGCCGGTGCGAGGCTTGAGAAAAGTGCGTTGCAAAGGGGCTGGTTTTGGTGCATCGGGATGAAATATCCGCAGTGACAGGCTTTCTGGTCGCGGGGTGGTGCCAGCTTTCACGGGCAAAGCTATATGTGACCAGGACCCGGATTGACGGCATCGACTGGGCAGAAGCTCTCCGTAAGGTGGTGAGCGGTGCAGGCAGGCGAGTCAGGCAGGCCGGTGCTGTTTGACCAGTTGGAATCGTGGCTTGAGACTGGGACCGTTTCCTGCACTTACGGCGTGCGGGAGTCGCGTCAGCGTGGGTCGACGCGTGCTGAGATCTCCGGAGGGCTGTCCAGTGGGATGACGACTCGGGCGATCAGTCCTCCCCCCGGGCGCGGTACCAAGACAAAGGTACCGCCCATCGCGCTCGATATTTCCGCGACGATCCACAAACCGAGCCCCGCCGTGCCTCTGCGCTCGCCGAGGCTAACGAACTTGCGGGTAACCAGGGTGGCCTCGTCATCGGTCAAACCCGGTCCGCGGTCGCCGATTTCGACCTTCAGGGACGATGGGGTGCAGATCAGGGACAGTTCCACGGGATGGTCCGCACCGTATCGTCGCGCATTCTCGAGAAGATTCGTCATGACACGTTGTAGTCGGTGGGCATCGCAGTGGACCACGGCACCGGGCGGTGTGATGGTGATTTTGCTGTTCGCGCGCGAGATGCCAGCCGCTGCGAGCGACCCGTGGGCAAGCTCGTCCAATGCGATGCGCCGCACGCGGGCGACGCCGGTGGGATCGCCCGTACTCAACGCCACATCGGCCAAACTGTCGAGCATGTCGGTGAGGTGCCGGCTATGTGCTGCAATCAGACTGATGGCCCTTTCCTGGGCCTGGGTGTCAAACCGGCCCGGGGTGGCGAGGGAGTTAGCCAACGAACTCAATGACGATATCGGCGTGCGGAATTCGTGCAGTACGATCCTCAGCCCATCATCTCGCATCGCTTGGGCTTCGAGCAGTCTGGCTCGGAGATCGCGTTCCTCGACAATTGTCAGATGCTCCGAGAGCGCCTCGGCCCTCGCCTGGACCGCTCGGTCATGTTCACGATCGAGGAGGCTCCGTAGGGTGCCGGTCAAGACTGCGAACATAATTAGGTAACCGCACCACCACCATGCCGTCTCTATGCGGTACGCCATCGACGCACTAGGCAGCGGTATGGCGAGTGCAACCACGGCAAATAGTGCACCCACGCACGCGGCGCCGGCAATGGCGTGCCGAATCCCCTGGCGTATCGCGATCGCGACGATCGCCAAAGGCAGAACTGCGACAAGGTGGCTCATTGCTCCACCAGTTGCGGCCGCCAATGTCACCGACGCCACCCCGTCGAGGGCCGCGACCACATCCTGGGGTAGTTGGCGCAGGCCCTGCAGATCGGCAATCAAAATGTAACTGGCATACGTGAAGGCGAACCCGAGACCGAGCACCGCTATCGGCAGGTATGTACGGTTTATCGGTGTTCCGAAAGCTACGACCACGGTGATGCTGCCGATGACGAGAACTCGCAGCACCGCGATTACTCGCTCGGGTTCCTTCCAATGAACAGGCTTTATCGCAGCTCCCGCGATAGGGTCATACCCTCTGAACATGATCGTTGCTCCTCAAGGCTGCGCTGAGTCGATCCCTTCAGATTCTCTAGGTGAGAGCCCGCATAGCATCGCGTACTTGTCGGGCATGTCACACTACAATCTATGTCTGGTACCCCACTCGTCGTAGTTATCGTGGACGACCATGCGCTCTTCACTCAGGGGCTCGAACTGTTGTTAGGTGTCAGGGCTGACCACCTTTTCGATGTTGCTGGCACCACGACGAACGGCGATGAGGCAGTCGCACTGGTCGGGAAGAACCGAGCGGACATCGTGACGATTGACCTGACTCTGCCACCACGAGGCGGATTGGAGGCCATCGCAGCAGTCCGTGCCGCCTATCCTACGACGCGGATCTTGGCACTTTCGGGCACTGAGGACCTCGCCTTGGCCGAACGTGCATTGCGGAGCGGTGCGGACGGGTTCATGGCGAAGTCGTCCGACGCGGACGCGCTCGTGGCCCCGCTACTCGCCCTTGCGGCCGGAATGAAAGTCGTCGAGGCGGGCGTGCTTGAGAAAATACTCAGAAGTAGTCGCAAGCCCGAGAATGATCTCCTAGACAAGCTCGGTCCACAACAAGTGAAACTGTGGAGCCTGCTCGCTCATGGTCTGGAGACAACGGAAATCGCTGAGCGAGTGCATGTCAGCGAAAGAACAGCCAAGAGGATGGTCGCATCACTTATTCAACGGGTAGGGGCGCGAAATCGTATCGAAGCAGCGGCCATGGCGGGTCGCTATGGGCTACTCGACGCCGATTCCTGGATGCACCGAGGTAATGATTCGTCGTTGTGAATTATCTTGCGCGCCATCGGGTGAGCTGTGAGCGTGGTCGATCAGCCGACCTCAGCTGTCGGGTCGTCCTACTGGATCTTCACAACGTGGGCGCGCAAGAGTCGGACCCGGTCAGGCGATGATCGGGGCGGTAGAACATGCTCTCGAACAACGTTGTCCACGGTTTCTCCCACGGCCAGCCCGGCGGGAGGTGCAAGGTCAGTTTTTGGACGGAGTTAGGCGATCCGTTGGGGGACCGAGATCACCGTCCGGCGGATGGCGCCGGCGCTCGCTTTTCGCCAGTGCGGAGTCACCGGTTAGTGTCGCTGCAGTGTGCGTGCGGTTGAAGGCCATTCCAGCGC
>NZ_LVCT01000441.1:0-7941 GCF_001647205.1 Rhodococcus sp. EPR-134 | reverse complement strand
GTATGCCGGCGATGGATTCCATCGGCCGCAACAAGTGTCGATGTCTGCGAGGTCGGTGGGGGTGAAGAATGCGTGGAGCGCCACACGTTGAACCGTTGGGGTTAGCGACGGATTGGGATTGACCGTCTCCGATGCTAGGAGGGTGATATCAGTGGAGGATTGGGCAGAAATTCGTCGTCTGCAGCGCGGCGAAGAAACACCGATCAAGGAAATCGCACGACGGATGGGCATCGCCTGGGACGCCGGGCGCACTGCGTTACGCGCGCAGGGCCAGAGCCGGGTCGGGGGACGCGGCTCACTCGCCGATGGAGTCGAGCCACAGATCAGGCAACTGCTGTCCGAGTATCCGCGGATGCCCGCGACGGTGATCGCCGAACGGATCGGCTGGGAACATTCGCTGACCACACTCAATGATCGGGTGGGACAGATCCGGCCGGAGTACCAGGGAATCGACTCCGCCGACCGAATCACTTAGGAGCCTGGTCAACTCACCCAATACGATCTCTGGTTCCCAGAGACGAGAATCCCGGTCGCAGCCGGGCAAGAACGAATCCTGCCTTGTGCGGGTGATGACATTTGCGTTCTCACGGTTCACGACCGCATCGATGATTCCTTCGAGGCAGGGCGGGGGTATTCTCTCGGGAATGTGGACCTCGGTCGCGAAGATCGGTCGAGTGACCAAAACACTGCTGTGGGATAGAGATTCGGCGATCGGTGGCACTGGAAGGGTGATCACTCCAGCGGTGGCGTTCGCGGGAACATTGGCCACGCAGATCAAACTCGCTCCACCGCGGGACCCCGAGTACAAGGGCTTAGTCGAACGGCACAACGGCTACCTCGAGACCTCGTTTCCGCCTGGCCGCCGGTTCGCTTCCCCCGAGGACTTCAACGACTAACTCGGCGACTGGTTCCTACGCGCCAACTCTCGGATGGTTCGCTCGATCGGGGGCCGCGCGATCGACCTGCTCGACACGGACTATTCGGCGATGCTTCCACCGCCGCCGGTGAACCCGCCGATCGGACTGCACCACCGAATCCAGTTGGCCCGTGACTATTACATCAGGATGGATGCAGTAGACTACTCCGTCGACCCACGAGTGATCGGCAGGTTCGTCGACGTCGCCGCATCACCCGAACGAGGTGGTGGTCACCTGCGAGGGACAGGTCGTCGGCTCTTACCGACGATCCTGGGCGAACATGCCGTGGTTACCGATCCGGCTCACGTCCAGGCGGCCGCGCAGTTGCGGCAACAGTTCACCGCCGACCAGCGACGTCACCATGACGCCGACCGCCACCATCTCGACGGGCACCGGGCCGCCTTGCGTGCTCTGCCTGACTATGACGCCCTTTTCAGGGTCGATTTCTGCATTCCCACAACGAAAGCGAGAACGTAAGTGGCTACCTTTACCAGTTCGAAGACCACAACGCCAACGAAGCCGGCAGGATCATCCGATGGGTTGCCGTCGATGATCGCCCACCTCACCCGGGTACTGAAAACGCGGACGACCGGAGCAACCTGGGAAGATCTCGCAGCCCAGGGGCGGGATGAGAACTGGTCCCACACGAGGAATACCTTGCAGCGCTGTTTTTAACAGCAGGTCGCTGAGCGCGAATCCAAGGGTGCCATCATGCGGATCCGCACTGCGCACTTTCCGGCGGTGAAAACACTCGAGGACTTCAACCTCGACCGCCTGCCATCGCTACGTCGTGAGGTGTTGGCGCCCTTGGCCACCGAAACATTCGTGGCGAAGGCAGAGAACGTGATCCTGCTCGGCCCGCCCGGCATCGGCAAAACACACATAGCAATCGGACTCGGCGCAAAAGCGGCCCACGCCGGCTACTCCGTCCTCTTCGACACGGCATCGAACTGGATTGCTCGTCTCGGTGCCGTACACCATGCAGGCCGGATCGAAGCGGAACTGAAGAAGATTCGCCGCTACAAACTGATCATCGACGAGGTCTTGTCTCAAGAGTTTGATGCTGTGTTGGTCAGCTGAAGGATTCGAGGGCGGTGGCGACGTCGTCGTTGAGTTCTTCGGCTCGTCGTAGTGCCTTGCGGAGTCATTCTACTTCGAGTTCGCGGGCAGCGATTCGTCCGGCGGGTTCACCGATGGCTCGTGCCTTGTTCTGCGGAATCCGGGCGGATGTGATGAACGGTCATGTCGGCTGAACGAAACGGCCGAGCACCAATGCCCGCCCCTCCGAGACGGTGCACCGTTCCTCGGCTATCAGCCACCACTGCTGCAACGAAATACCCTCTTGCGCAGGAGTGTTCGTAAGTATCGCCGCCGTATCCGATATGACGTGCTGTCGGCGCCGCGGTCCGCAGTCCCAGGTGCGCACCATTTCCCTGACGGCAGCCATCACCCGATCGGGTTCGAATGGCTCTTTGCGCAGGTCCCGATCGATCTGAAGGCTGACCGCGTTCACCGGCACCCTCCCAGATCGTCCAATGCCGCAATTGTCTCCGGGGCGTAGTCGCGCATACCGACGTCCGGATTCCTTCCACAACAGTCAGGTGCGCGCTCCGCTGACGGCGAGCGACTTTCCACGAGCGCCTTCAACATAGCTTTCTCATCGACATAGGCATACACATCGGCAGTGGTGGACACATTCCGATGTCCGAGGATTTGTTGTGCCACATGCAGTCCCGCCGTGTCGACCAGCAACTGAGCCACCGTATGCCGAAACATGTGCGATGTCGCATGAACACCGAGCCGAGTCGCAGTGGCCCGAAACGACGCCTCGAAAGCTGGGTAGCGCAACGGACGACCCTTTGCCTGACGTCGCCCGACCCACAAAGCCGACGTATCGGCTTGGCCTCGTTCGAGCGAACCGATGCAAGTTCGGCAGATCATCAGCCGAAACGGCCGACATCCACAGGTTCAATTGTTTGCCAAGGCGTCCGGTGAGCATCCCTGCAAACGACTTGACATGGCCTGCAGTTGCTTCGAGGTGCCGGCAGCTGGCGAGAACCTGCTTGAGCCTGATCTGCCCATCGTCGGTGAGGTTGTCGGGATGCCGCGGCATCCACGAGGTGATCCGCCGCACTTTCGGCACCTTTCGGTGTGGACGGTGGAGCTGCCCCTATCCTGCGAAACGGGCGAAGGTAATCCAGAACGGAGCTGTATAGCTGCCGCGATATCCCAATTCTTGAAGTTCTTCGTAAAGTGCAGCAGCGTAGGCATGGCCGTCGTTGAAACGCTCGTGAAGATATTCGGCGAACTCGTCCAACATAGTTGGCAGGCCGGCTCGCGATGCCCCAACAACTCATCGACACTGTTCGCGTAGTAGAAACGACGAACGGTCTCCCGTGCCAGTTCGAGTTGCCGTGCGATAGTTCGGATTCCCATGCCTTCGTTCTTGAGAGTCTCGACCGCCTGGAAACGATTCTTCGTGCGGATGACGAGCATTGAACTCTCCGGACGGGTGGTGTGTACCTGCTCGGCGACCTGCTTCAGTTGTTTCGACGCGGTGCGTTCGATCGAAGGTTCAGGCTCGAACTCAGGATTCTTCAGGCAATTATGATGGGCTGCAACGGTTTTCCTCACAGCTTCGGCGAGGTTGTGCCATAGGTGCCGGCGGTCGGCGACTTCGATCGCCTCGGGCGCTCCGGCACGGGCGGCTTCGGCATACGCGCCAGCGCTATCACGACAGATCACCTGTGTTCCCGGATGTTCGGTGAGCCATTTTGGTGACTGTTTCGGCTTTCCGGTTGGTAAGAGAACATCGACGGGCCGGTGAGTGTCCATATCGATCAGAACTGTGCCGTACCGATGTCGCCTTCCCAGCTTGAAATCATCGACACCGAGCACTTCGACAGTGGTCGTGGGCGGATCAGGTAGCGCTCGGACCAGGCGCAACAGGGTAGAGCGTCCGACATATATGCCCAGCGCAGATGCCAAATGCGATCTTCTCGAGGGTTCCGCGTAGCAGCGGAGTGGTCCGTGCGTAAGCCTTGGTCAGTCCGTCGATCTGCTCGACAAATGTGCGTCGGTCACAGCCGGTGTTCGAGCACATAGGTCGACGTACCTGCAAGACAACGTAACTCGATCGGCCAGCTATAGCCGTATCGGCGAGCATTCGTTCGTACCGACTGTGCACTCGTTTCGAGGAAACACCGCACGTCGGGCAGCTCGCCAACGTCGACAACGGTGACGCCCGAATACGGACTCCGCCTGCGGTCACATCGACCGAATCGATGTCGACACCCGCCAGATGCGGAAGAAATGCACGCAGGTCACACCAGTTCTCAGGACATCAGAACGATCATCTCCCACACGGTCCACGTCATATCGGAACGACACGCGGCGTGAAGGTGGAGCCGTCACGGAAAGTGGGCCAGAACCAATTCCAACCCGTCGTTGACAGAGCCTCCCCGAACTGCCGCACCGATAGTGGGATATCCGGAAAACGCGGAGTTTGCGCGTAATGGCTTCGATATCCTTTGGGGATCAGCGCCATTGTCGGCGATCCTTCGGGCCGTTTCTCGGGAGGAACCGCACGAACCTTTCCTCAGCCGTCTGTCTGACAATCGTTGGCGCGGTGTGGGCGTCCTTGTTGAACTGTGGCCGTGGACTTCGATGATCGAGTCGTTGATGTCGATTAGCACCCGACCGCCGTCGCCGGCAGTCAGGGCGATTTCAGCGAGTCCGCAGAGAAACCGTGACGCCACGGCGTCGAGTTGGCGCGCGTGCCCGAAGGCGAATTTGCGCAGGCACGAACCCGACGTCGAAGGTGCCTAAGGGTGGTCGAATAGCGATTTCATTGCTCCGTGGCGGAGGATCGCCATGGCAACATGCTAGCCTAGCTGTGCCGTCGACGTGAGCGCCGCCGAGTGATCAATCTTCGGCCGGCATTGGCGCCTGCATCAGTCGGTACGGACAGGTGAGCAGTCCGGGTCGCTCGGCCAACGCGACCACTGGGGCCCAGCCATACGGTGGAAACAAGATTCGGGTCGTCGAATCTGGAAGTTGCGATGGTCGGGGTTGAGATAGTTGCATCTGCGAGGTGCTCTTCGCTGCGTCCGAATGTGATCTTCAGGAAATCTTGTTCATTCACTACGGCAAGGCTTTTCGCATTACGACTTGCGTTCGGCCACTATTTGGATCGGTGTATCCAGGCTTAACGGGGCGGCGATTGAAGGGACTTGGGGGGCTGGTCGAGACCAGCCCCCCAAGGTCTAAATAGCCTAGCTGCCGACCAGTTTCTTGTCCTGTGCGATGGCGTCAGCGATTGCCTTCTGATCCTGGATATGGAAGCGTTCTTCCAAATCGGCGGGGGAGTAGTCGAGATCGATACCCGCGGGATCTAGACCGCGAGCACTCTCCATCGATTCGAGTCGACGGTTGACCTTGTCGAGTGCGTAGTCGGTCATCTCGTCGATCGTGATGCCGAACGGAATTCCGCGATCCTCGTACTCGCTGAAGAGATTGACGATTAGGTTCAACGCAGGATTGAGCAGTTCCTGCATGCGGTCACTGACAGCGTCCCAGTTACGATCGTCAGCTGCAATGTGACGGCGGCACGTGAATGTTCCCCACGCCATGTGCCTGCGCTCGTCGTCACCGATGTGTTTGACGAGCTTTTGCATACCGGGCAAGATCCCCCGTCGTTGACACATCTTGGCCCACGCAAAATAGCCTGTCAGAGCGATGCAACCCTCAACGACGTGGTTGTACGTCACGCTCGCCCGTATTTGGTTCGCCGGGGATGGGTCCTCGGTCAGGGTGTATAGAGCACTGGGCAATTCGTCCAAGAAAATCTGCTTGTACGCGTCGCTGTACTCGACGTACTGGTGCAGATCTGTATTCTCGTGGCCAATGGCATTGAAGAAGCGCCGGAAACCCTCGGTGTGCTTAGCTTCCTCGTAGATAAACTGTGTCAGGTACAGTTCGTCACCGAGGCGCCCCTCTGCAGCCATTGCCGCCGCGAACGGCTGCAGGTCCTGAGTCACCGATTCCTCGCCGCCGATGAATTGAGACGCCAGCACCATGGTCAATCGCTGTTCGTCCGCGCTCATTGCGGCAAAATCCACCGCATCCTGGGTGAAGTCGATGGCCGCCGGATTCCAGACCTTCCCATTACCCTTGGTGAAAAGTTTCATCGGGAAGTTGTCGAGTTTCAGGCCACCTGGGGTAAGGCTGCCGAAACCGGTCCGACCGTTGTGTGTGATCGAGCGCTCCATACTCTGCTCCTAACAGTTTTTTCGGTGATGTCGCCGCGCGTTCCGCGACGACTGATGCATATAGCGTGTCGGTGGCGTGACTCGCCGGGTTAGTCGTCTTTGACAAAGTTCTTGACGAATTCCGGATCCTCAAGTGCTTCCTCGACTGTGGTTGAGCCGCCGGGATTCCCAATGGTCTCGAAAATGTTGGCAGCCGCTTCTTTGAAGGGCTTCCACTTGTCGGCCAGACGTTGCATGGGTTTGATCGCCTCTACCGGGCACACGATTTCGCACGCGCCACAGTCGATGCACTCGGTTGGGTTGATGTACGCCATCCGCCCGCCCTCGTAGATGCAGTCGACCGGACATTCCTCCATGCAGGATTTGTCCATGATGTCAATACAATTTTCGCCGATGACGAAGCCCATGACGATGCTCCTTTCCGATCCGGGTTTCTAGCTGATGGCTGCGAATACCGGCGCATTGTCGCTGGAATGTCCGGGTGCAAGACCGACTTCGGGCTGAAGGATGGCCGCGGCGTTGTTCACCGCAGAGGCGACCTCCCCGAAACCGACCGCGATAAGTTTCACTTTTCCTGGATATGTGGCGATATCACCGGCAGCAAAGACGCGGTTTCGATTGGTCCTCATTGTGGTATCGACCAGGATCGACCGATTCTCAAGTTCGAGTCCCCAGTTCGCGAGCGGACCGAGTTGCATCGTGAATCCGAGGGCCGCGACGACCAGCGTGCAGGGAACCGTGACCGGCTCGGTAGAGGCTTTGACGTTGACGATGGCGGAGTCGACGCTGCCATTTCCGTTCAGTGAGATGATTTCGGCATCGACGAGCTGGCGGCATGACGATTCCTGCAACAGTTTGACGCTGTGTGCGTGGGCGCGGAATTGCTTGCGGCGATGCACCAGGGTTGTCGATCGGGCACGCTCAACAGAAGCCAGCGCCCAGTCAACCGCTGAGTCGCCGCCCCCGACCACGAGCACGTCTTGCCCTTCAAGCACGTCGAGCCGGGGGACGAAATATTGCACACCCTTGCCCACAAACTCTTCGCCGCAGGGCAGAGGTCGAGGCGACACGGACCCCACCCCGGCGGTAATGACAACAGCCGAAGCCAGAATCTGCAAGCCTGTACTGGTTGCAATCTTCCACCGGTCTCCAACTGGGTCGAGACTAACCGCCTGCTGCCCCAACAGATATGTCGATTGAAACGGTGCGCCCTGCTGAAGAAGTCCGTCGATCAGCTTTTGTCCCTTTACTGATGGGAATCCGGCGATGTCGAAGATCAGCTTCTCCGGGTACATCGCCGTGATCTGTCCACCCGGGTTGGGTAGTGCGTCGATGACGGCGACCGACAGTCCGCGGAAGCCTGCGTAGTAGGCGCCGTACAGACCTACCGGACCGGCGCCTACAATGAGCAGGTCGACATCGACTGAATATTCCGTGCTAGCCATTCTTCTGATCTCTCTGTCAGCCCAGGGTTTAGAAGCGGATTAGCCCGCGGATGTTGTGTCCTTGACGCATGTCTTCGTAGCCCTCATTGATGTCCTCGAGTGCATACTCCTTGGTAATGAGCTCGTCGAGTTTGAGTTGACCAAGGTTGTAGAGCTCAAGGAGGCGAGGAATATCCATCTGGGGGTTGGACGAGCCGAAGAGGGATCCCTTGATCGACTTCTCGTACAGGGTGAGTTCGAATAGTGACCCGGAAAACGATTCTTCGTCCGGATGGCCAATGGCAGTGACGACCACTCGGCCACGCTTTC
>NZ_LVCT01000440.1:0-4918 GCF_001647205.1 Rhodococcus sp. EPR-134 | reverse complement strand
CGACCACCGGCCATGCCTCGTCAACGGTGGCGAAGGCATGCGTTGCACCGAACTCAAGTGCCTTCTCACGTTTGAATGCGACCGGATCGATAGCAATCACGTAGCGGCAACCGGCAATCCGCGCGCCCTGCACTGCGTTACTGCCGATCCCCCCCACTCCGATGACCACCGCGGTGTCGCCTGCGCGCAGCTCGCCAGTGCGAACCGCTGAACCGAAGCCCGTCGTCACGCCACAGCCGACTAAGGCAGCGCGGTCGAGGGGGAAGCCTTGATCGATCTTCACGACGCTGGCCACGGGGACCACGGTGTACTCGCTGAATGTGCCGAGCACACACATCTGCCCGATGTCTTCACCGCGTCCGTGGAATCGGTAAGTGCCGTCAAGCTGTGGCCCCAGAACGATGGAGGCGCCCATGTCGCACAAGTTCGTCATGCCTCGGGCGCAGTAGCTGCATCGTCCGCAAGCTGGCAGGAAGGAAAGGACGACGGGATCGCCCTCTTCGACTTCGGTGACGCCGGCTCCCACCTTGTGGATAATCCCTGCGCCCTCATGACCGCCGACGACGGGGAAGGGAATCGGAATATCGCCCGTGACCAGATGCTCGTCTGAGTGGCATAAGCCGCTGGCTGTGAGCTTGACCATCACCTCGCCTGGCTTGGGATCGTCGAGATCGAGTTCATCGACCTGCCATTTCTCGCCGAGTCCCCACAGGACCGCAGCCTTAGTTTTCATCCATATTCTCCATTCATCAGTAACCTCCGACACGTCTACTGTGCCGGTGTGGTGTACATCACCGCGCGGTCCTTGAGCGCCACCTTTGGCCCGAGCGCGCCACCCGGCATCACGGCAGAATTCGCCTCGACCGATCCTTTGGGGTGTGCTGGTGGGGTTTCGTCCGAGGTGGTTGTCCTTAGCGTGGGGCGTGCTAGCGGTCTATCAGTGCCACTAGGTTCGGCCCCACGAGGCCTTTGTGAGCAGGGCAAAAAGTCATTCGGTCTGTGCATCCTTATGTCTTCGGCGGGTTGGCATCGTCAATCGACGGGATTCACCGGGACAAGGGTCCGTACGTCATTTCGTGGTATCCTTCCCGTGCGTACGGCGGCGCTAGCACCGCGTGCCCGCGCGATGAACCAGATTCGGGCGAATTTGATGGATCACGGGCCTACTTACTACACGGTCCCGGGTGTTGAAAGAGGATACTTGCGCGGCCTCGAGACGTGTCGGCGAGGTGTGGCCGTACGCCCGACCGTGCCCTGACACGGTCTTGGAGAATGAAATCGCACGAAGGCCACTCCACCCTGCCGTCGGCTTACTGGACGGAGCGCTGGCACACGAGGTTCGACCCGCCTGCTCGTGCGCTCCTGCTGATGCTGGTTCACGGAACGAGTTCGAAGGTCGAGACTTATTTGCGGGCGAGACCTATTTGCCATACGAGAAAATCTCTCCGACACAGCCCTGTCCGGGGCTACGGTACATGCGGCAATCCGGCGTCGCGCTGGCTACGATACCGCCACCGTCGCCCAACTGGGCGGGCTTCACTGCGTGCCGGATTCGTCACCCAAGCCTTCCGTAACGGTGCAGACGTACGCGCCATCATGCACCAAACCGGGTACACCACAACCCGCAATGGTCGAAACATACGCTCACGAGAATGCGCCACTGGTCGGCAACGCCGTTACCGAGCTCGGCCTATGACCAGGCACCCGACCGAGCCCGTGACCGGCGACGGGACGACCGGGGCAGATGCTGACCACGACGACCGCCCTTGTCCGATACGACCAGCGGACATCACGAACACGTCGATACCGAGGCGGGATCGGCACACGTGGTCACTGTTCGAGGACTGGTGCACCGCCCATGGCGAACCCTCACTGGCGGCCTCTCCGGAGTCACTTGCTCGGTTCCTTCACGCGCACCCCGCCGCGCCGACGACCCAACGCCGTCGGATCGCGGTGATCGACACCGCTCATCATCGGCATCTATTACCTCCTCCCGGGCGCGCTGAGACCGTCCGGGCTGCGCTGGATGGTGCCCGCACGTCGCGCCTGCAAGAGGTGGCAGCCGTGATCGGCGGAATCATCGCGCGGCTTCCCGAATACGGTTGGCCGTCAGCGTTGTTCGCACGCAGAGACGCACTGATCCTCACGCTCGCTACGACAGGTCTGCCGTACACGCACATCGCGGCCCTGCGGGCGTGCGATGTCACCGCCGATGCGGGTCTCGACGCCCTTCGCGTCGAGACAGGCCGCGGCGTTCATACCCTCACCTCCCTCGCGCTGGCGGGGACGGGCATCTCGCCGCGGATGGTGTACCAGCGCTGGTGTGAGGTGCTCGGCCATCGGACCCGGTATCCGAGCACTCGAATGATCGCCGACGCTCTCGATGCCGTGGACGGCGGCGCCGGGCTCGGCGGATACGACCGGTATTTCGACCCGGCCGGGAAACAGCCGCTGTCGACTCCTATCGACCGGTGGGGCCACACCCCGTTGGCTGCGACCCCGCTGACCGCCCGTGCGGTCGCGGGCATCGTGCGAATGCACCTGGACGGACGGGCACCCACCCACCTGCAGCCCACTGCGCGGTCACAACAGCCGGAGCAGATCGCGGCACCGGATCCAGTACCGCGGGTCCTACTCGACCCCGGCTACTGCGAACGCGGAACGCTTGCGCGTAGACACGCCCACGGTCTTCTCGACGACGTGGACTCCGTTCTGGCCGATGTCGAAACGCGCGCGGACAGCCTGTTGGAAGCACTCGTCGACTTTCTCGAATCGGAGACCACACGCGTACCGGCCGACACCGTCGAGTGACAAGTGGTTCGTACTCGGGTTTGCACAAACTCTTCTTCTCACGGCAGGGTGGCGGTGACGTCTCCGAAATCTCCGCGATGAAGATCGACCAGGCCGCGAACGGAGGCATCGATCTGACCCCGTCTGTGTGGTCTACGTCGAATCCGGGTCGTCCGAGAGTCGTGGGTTTCGGAAGTCTTTCGGAGAGCGCCCGGTCCAGCGTTTGAAGGCATGAGAGAAGTTGGCGAGGTCGCTGTATCCGAGTTCAGAAGCGATCTCGCTGACCGAAACCGAGCGGTCGAGGAGCCGTAGCATCGCGCGTTCGTACAGCAGCGATTGGCGCAACTTGCTATAAGTGGTCCCTTCTTCGGCAAGCCGCCGCTTCAACGTGCTGCTGGACATCGACAAAGCTTGTGCAACATCATGGTTGGTTCGCTGTCCGAGGTCCTTTTCCAACAGTTGCCTCACCTTCTCGGCGGATGGCATGGACCCACTCCGATGGGCGAGTGTTCGCTGCAGATCAGCGATAGCGAGTCGATATGCGAGAGGGTCCGAGAACCGACAAGCCTTGTTTAGTGTGTCCTCGGGTACGTGGACGAAGGAAATCGGAGCGTCGAAGAACCGGCGATTCGCCCCCGGACCTTTGTCGTGGCTCACCTCGGTCGGCTCCGGCCAGCTCAGATGGAGTGTCACCGGCGATATGTCACCGGCGAGCATGTCCAGCAGTCGTAATAACGCCGACCCACCGTAGGTGATGACCAAGCAGTCCAGTGCGGAATCGCCTGTGTGCGCAGTGAGCCCGACGATCAGACCGTAGTCGCCAGTGTGGAACTGCGATTTCAACGCCGTGGAGATCAATGGCAGGTATGTTAGGAGATCGACGATCTCGGCGACCGAACCAGCGCTGATCAAAGGTGAACTCAGGGGCCCGAACGATGTCAACTGGGCCTGCTCGGCAAACGCAAATCCGAGTCGAGTGGCCTGGGCGATATCGAGTTCGGGATAGACCTCCCGAAACCACCGTATCGGTGCCTGGACGTCATGCTGAATGAGCGTCGCTTCACTGGTTCCTTCGCGGTGCATGATCGCGCGAAGGCGCGCGGCGGCGCCAGGGTCGAGTGCGCGGCGTTCGAGCAGCTGCACGAACGCAAGCGGTGGCAAACCCTCATCGCTCAGCTTCACGGTGATTCCTTTGACCCGAATTCACAAGTTTATGACTCCACCGAACATAGCCGTCACCCACGTTTGCGACGACACTTTCGTCGATCACGCCAGGAACTGAGGTGGTGGCAAGCTGGACGGATTCTTGTCCGGAAGTTCGTTTCTCTTGAGAATGGGAATATTGCGTGACACCGACGCTAGCGGCGCTACACCGCTGTCGCTACGGTCGACCGAATCGAGTCGTCTTGCTCAACTCTGGATTGGCTTGAAAATCTTGGAACCCCTCGATGTACGGAGCGAGTAGGTCTGCGATATCGGTGGCGGTCTGGGCTGCGTCAGTCGGGGGCCGTGAGACATACGCCAAGGCCATCTGAACGATGGACGTGCTCAGGATATCGGCTTGGCGTTTCGGGGCTTGCACCCAGCATCGCTGAAATGTGGCAGAGAGGTGATCTGCGGCTCGCTCGACAAGCTGGGTGCTGTGAACAGTAATGAGCCGCAGGAGGTCTGCGGATGCGTCTTCTTCTCGTAGCGATCTGACCAATGGGTCACGTTCGGAGACGGCGAAAAACGCAGCCAAACCTCGGCCGAGCGCCAATCTGATATCACCAACGCAAGTGTAGAGTCCATCGTCCACCACACTGACCAGCTGATCGGTCAGTCGTATCGCGTAGCTCTCCGCCACACCGCGCCGGGACCCGAACTCGTTATAGATGGTCTGTCGAGACAAACCGGCTTCCTTCGCGACCTCGGACATGGTCACGGACTTCCAGCTCTGCCGCAGCAGGAGAGCGCTCAATGCGTCTAACGCGGTCGCACGAAGGAGAGTGCTTGCCGCTGTCCGGTAGCCACCATCAGGGCGCGCAGTGAGCAATGATCAGAACCTGTGGATGGTTCTCGGCGAGGCGGCGTGAGTGGGCGCACCTTCCCGGGAATGATCTGAAATTCCATCAGCTCTGATCAGGAC
>NZ_LVCT01000439.1:0-34171 GCF_001647205.1 Rhodococcus sp. EPR-134 | reverse complement strand
CATGGGATCAAGTGTTTCGGTCATCGTCGATCCTTCCCGCCAAGCTCAGCTCGGCGTGTTGAATCAAGGACCGGATCCACCGTTATTCAGACAGTCCCCCTCCAGGTGGTGGAGTACGCGATCGGCAGTTCGCAGTGCTGGGGTGAGAGCGTCGAAAAGGCGGTAGTGCTGATCGCTGCCGAGAGTGCGGGTAAGGATAGCGTGGGGAGATTCTTTGTAACCCGTTGTCGCCCAGTCGAAGGCGTCGTCGAATTGACTAGTTCGCCAGGGAAGATTAGGGCGAAAGCGCCGGTAGTGCAGTTTGCAGAGTTGTTCGAGTTGTTCGATGTCGGCGCCTGTGGGGTAAAGAATGGTCGCATCGATCGCCGCTTCGATGAGAGCAGCGCGGATACCGCCGGCGGCGAGTTCTTTGGTGGCTTCGGATTTGAAGTGATCGACGGAAGCGAGTGCTTCGGCCAGGCGGGTGAAATCGAGCCCTGCGACCGAAGACGTTACCTTGTCCAATAGCGCTGTGGCTGTTACTAATTCAGAGGCGTCGAGGACTGTTTGGTAGTCGATTCGGTGTTCGTCGAGGAGTTCGATCAGTTCAGGTGTCGCACCGATCCGGGACACGTCGGTGTCAGCGGTGACGGTGCGGTTGTTGATCTGATTGCGCCACATACCGAGGTCTTGTTCGTGGACGATGACGATTAACCGGCTCCTCGAGGCGAGTTCGGTCAACCGCTGCGCGGTGAGCCCGTCCGTCGGGTTCACACCCAAAAACTGGGCGTCATCGAGAACGACAACGCCAGGGCCGGCGTTCTTCTCTTTCCGGTGGAGATCGACCAGCGCAGGCAGGACCCCAGGGGCGGGGTTGATCCATTGCACCGTGGCATCCGGGACCGTACCGGCGAGTGTTTCGAGGACGCTGCGCGATTTTCCGGATTTCGGTGGGCCCACGACCACGGTGAGACCTGTGGAGATCGCCGTGAGCCGTTCCGCAAGCTGAACGTCCGCGGTCCGCGCTACGTACGGAGGTATTCCGCCGTCGAACATCCACGACCCCAGATTCAGTGCTTTCGGGTCGAGTTCGGCCGCCGACACAGAGGCCGTCGCGGTGAGATCACGGGCCTTGCGGGCGCGGACCTCCGAATGTGCGCCTGCAGCTGTCTTCTTTGCCGTGCTCGTCCGCGACGCGTCTTTCGCGTTGTGGACTGCCCAGAACACCGTCGAGAACGTGCCCCAGCGGCCGTCGGGATCGAGTCTCTGCACACGCTCAGGCGGCTGCGGAACGACCTCACTCACCACCGCGATGAGGGCTTGCTGCAACGCATCGTTGTCCGGCGTGGTCGGTTTCCAGGAAGGCTTGCGGCCTTCTTTCCATTGCTTGAAGTCGTTGCCGACATCGCCTCTGACTTTCCATTTCAGGGCGAGGCCGTGCAGTAATTCATTCTTTGTCAGGAATTTCTGCATCGCGCGAATGACGGCAGCTGGCCCCTGGAGAGTCTCACTCGCCGCTTCCAGCCACGCCGAGTACGCGTACTGCGCTGGTGTCCAGTTCAGCTCTGGCTCGTTCGTCAACGTCGTCCCTTCGAGGTTCAGACCGGACAGGCGGTCAGACGATTCTCGGACCAGGCACGTACCCGCCTATCTATTTACAGCACACACAGCACACAACCCCACGACAGCACCGTGTGTGTGGCGATTTCGTTAGCTCATCGCCCCGGAATCCTCCGGAGCATATGAGAGTCGAAGGGGCAGTCACGATGACTGACATCGAGAACTTTGAAAACCAGTTCGCCCGGTGGGAGGACCCGGCCGGGAAGCCTTCACGCGGGGAGGTGACGATTCCGAAGGGGGAGAAGATCTCCTCGCTGTTCGGTCTCGGCCCCATGCCGGCGTCGAAGATCCCCGCCGTCCAGGCGCTGGTCACCGAAAGCAATCGCCTCGACACCCGTCCCGGGGTTGGGGAGCTGACGCTCGGCGAGCAGGCGGTGCGCGCGAAGATCGTCGGCCGTGCGGAGAAGGGGTTGGCGAAGGACGTCGAACGCAAGGTTGTCCCGTTGATCGCCAAGCTCCGCAGCTTGTACGGCCAGATCAACATGCTCGACAAGCTGATCTGCGCTGCCGACATCATGTCGCTTCATGGTCCGAACGGGGAGCTGCTCACCCCGGGTGAGGCGCAGGACGCGCACGACACCATGCGTGATCAGGTCACGCGCAAGATCGGGGAGGGTTCCAAAGAGCACCTCATCGACCGCGATTACAGCAAGGCCCGCAATCGGCGGTTGATGCTGCTCGATTTCCCGGTTTTCCTGCTGGCGATGATGGGCTTGCTCAACGTCAACCTGCGTCAGGTGTTCAATCTCGACGGGCCGGCGTTAGTCGGGGCGGGCACCGCGATCGTGTTCGCGATCTTCGGTACCTGGCTGTTCGCGGAGATCATGGGCCGTAGCGGTGCCCGGCACCGTAGGTTCAAGGACGCGGACACCGCGCTCGGAGCTCCTGATTCGACCCGCAAACGGATGCGCGCCGAGCAGATCGCGCTTGCCGCGATCGTGATCTTCGCGTCGTCGGTGATGGGAATCCGTATCTTCACCGAAGGGATGGAAGCGGATACGCCGCTGGCGTTGGTTCTGACCCTGAGCGGATTGCTGGCTGTTCTCGTTGGCACGGCGGGCTACTTGAATTACATGTCCGAGTACGAGAACGGCTCTGATCAGACCGATCGCGTAAAGCATCTGGCGAGTCAGCTCGGGAATCGTGAAGCGACCATTCAGCAGCTCGGCAAGCAGCGCGCTCTTCTCGTGGAGGAGTCGGGGATCGTCCTTGCTACCTTGCACCGGACTCTCGCTGCTGCGGCCGAAGCCGCGGTGCAGAAGGTCACCGGCAGCAGGGCCGACAAGGCGATTCGCGCGTCCCGCTCCTACGCCGGCTCCCGCACCGCAGTGCCTGCGCCGGCCTTCGACAGTCCGACCATCTTCGAGATCGGACGTCAGGCCAACGAGTTGACCGAACACCACGCTCTGCTCAATCCGAAGGAGATCTGACCACCATGGATTTCAAGAAGATGAAGGCGGCCGGGAGCCGGATCGGCGCCACCGTGGGTGTCCTCGGAGCGCTCGGTGGACTCGGGGGCGACCCGGTTGCCCGCAACAGCAGCACCGGCTTGGGGCAGCAGTACGCCAAGTACGCCAAGGACGTGAGGCTCCCGAGCAGCGAGAAGGAGATCGCGCGGATCTTGCGCACGTCCACTCGTGACAAGGGGACGCGTCTCAAGGGTGGGTACAGTCTCAACGGCAAGGACATCAAGAAGTTGAAGTAGCCGCCCCGACCCCTGATGGCCCGGAACCGATCTGGTTCCGGGCCAGTGGAGTTCGCGGATTGCTGACTAGTCTGCACGCTGAAAGCCCTTCCCACCATTTTTGCTACATAACTACTATTATGTAGCAAAATGAGTGGGCCTGACCCCACTCCCCACGCTGTCGACGAGAGGCCCCCGAACTGTGAGCACCTCCCTCGACGTCGCGTTCGATACCTTCATGAACTGGCGCAAGGGCGGAACCATGTCTACCCACACCGCTGAGGCTTACCGCCACGATTTCGTCGGCATCGCTGACGCCCTCGCCGCCGACTTGACCGTTCCGATCGAGCACCTGACGACAGCCGTCCTCGACAAGGACCACATGCGCCGTGCGTTCGCCCGGTTCGCCGAAACCCGCGCTCCGGCGAGCGTGCGGCGTTGCTGGTCGACGTGGAATACGTTGTGCGGCTTCTGGTGCACCGAGGATCTCCTCGAAGCCAACCCGATGTCGACGGTTCGGCGGCCGGCGATGTCCAAGCGGCAACCGTCGTCGTTCGACGGCGAAGCTGTCGCGAAATTGTTGGCCGCAGTGGGTGATCCGGACGACACCCACGCTCGAGCCTGGCCGGAGCGTGACCTGGCGATCGTGCTCACCTCCCTTCTGACCGGCTGCAGGCTCTCCGAACTCGTCGGCCTCGACATCCGAGATCTGCGCGATGTGGACGGCGCCAACGGCGCGAAAGCGGTACGCGTGCGAGGAAAGGGAGACAAGGATCGCACCGTCACGATCGAAGCTGGCCTGGTCGACGTACTCGGTGAGTACCTCGCGTCGCGGGCGATCCGTTTTCCTCACACCGGTCGCGTACGTGCGCGATCTGATTCCACACCGTGGACCCGTTTCCGGGCGACCGATCCCCTGTTCGTCGGCCCGGACGGTGCTCGCGTGTCGAGATCGCTGGTGCAATACCGCACCAAACGGGCGTACTTCCGGGCCGGTATTGAGGACCAGAAGGTGCGCGGAGCTCTGGTGCACCAGTTGCGGCATACTTTCGCCACCGGTCTTGCGGACCAAGGTGTCTCGGTTTACGAGTTGCGGCAGATGCTCGGGCATTCGTCGATTCAAACGACGTCTCGCTACACCGCGGCAGCCGGGCAGGAGACACGCGTCGCCGCAGCGGCGAACCCCGTCTACAAGATGCTCGAGTAGAACTCGCCCACGTCGACCCACTCCGACGTCGAGCCGCCGTACGATTCACCGGTGACGCGATCCCCCGCCCTACCCGTGCACATCGGGTGTGCAGCTCCCTCCGAGCAACCAGCCACACCGGCCAGGAAGCATTCGGCGACCGGTGACGACACTGATCAGCAGACACCGATTAGTGCCGCCGCGATCGACTGGGATCAACTAGATGTTGAGCCGCGGTGGCTAGGACAAGAAGCTGCCGATTGCGTGGCCGCGATCGACCCACACATCTTTGACCGTAGTGGTGGCGCCGACGAATTTCGACGCTTCTCAGCCGGAGCAAACGAGCGAGATGAGCCAGCACTCGTCATCAGTATGCTCGGCACCGCCAGCCGCGCCGAACCAGTGAAATCGCTCTTCCAAGGCTCAGATAGCTCCTTCCTGCTCCCCGACGCCCGCGGCACGATCGGCGGCGGGCGGCTTCCGGCCGGTGCCTGGCCCATACTCGCTCCTGGCCTGAACGTCGCCGATAAGGATCTCGGACTGCGATTGCTCAACCGCCCCGCTACCGCACCGTGGTGGTCCCTGGAGTTGCTCGGCACCGCCTTCGAATCGCCAACGGGCGCTCAAACTCCGAGCCCGCCGCGCGGGAGCTTCGAACCCATCCTGATCGATGCCCTCGGCAATCCCGTGGTAGCAGCATGGGCGCCCGCTGACGGCAGCATGCGGTGGTACGTCATCCCTGATGCGGTCGACTGGACCCAGATCATCGATTGGTTGGTTCAGCAAGCGATCCCGCATTTCGCTCCGATGGCCGCCCGCCGGTACAGGATCGCAGGGTCAGTTGCACCCGAATGGCAGACCCCGAGAGAAATCGCAGCCCAGGATGCGTTGGCCGACATGGAGAAGCGGCACGAGGAGGAGTGCGCCCGGCTCCTGGCGGAGCTCGAGGAGGCGAGGGAGACTGCGACCAGCATGCGAGACGGCCTGCTGTACGGGAGTGGCACTGAGCTCGAGAAAGCCGTCGCGCGAGTGTTTGAGGACGCGCACCTCGAAATACTCAATCTGGATGAGACAGGCAAGGGTACGTGGTCGGCGGACCTGCTCGTCCATGATCAGGGACGGAGGTATCTCGTAGAGGTCAAGTCGGAGGGCGGTAGAGCAAAAGAAGCGCTCGTCGGCGATCTCAAGAAGCACCTCGCCACCTGGGCGAGCGAGCATCCGAGCGAGTCCGTCAACGGCGGGACACTGATTGTCAATCATGAACGAAAGACGGATCCGAGTGACCGCTCGCGCCAGGTCTACACCCGCCCCGAGTTCGTGAACTCTCTCGATGTACGGGTTGTGTCGACACTCGATTTGTTCGATTGGTGGAAGTTATCGAATTGGTCTGCGATTAGAGCCGCAGTTTTGGGCGAAACGCCGAAACTTCGAGTAGAAGGAACCTCTCGCCTAGACATGGAGGCGGATGCTGGTAGCCGAGAGTTCCCTCGACGCAACTGGTTTCGTACCCACTTTCGTAAAAACGAGGGCTGATGGACGCTGACTTCGAGCAGTTCCCCCTGCGTGAGGTACCGGCCTCGTGAACCGAAAAGGGAGCCTTCCAGAACTGTTGATCACGCCGCTTACGCGCTCGCCGTGACGGGAGGAAAACGCTCAGGTCATCGATGCGGCGAGCTAATTGGAGAGCGAGACGGTTCGGCCGCTGCTATTGATGGCCCAGCGCCTGCGCCGGCGTTGATGCAGGTCCTCCTAGCCCAGTTTTGTTGTTGTATATGAGTTGTTCGTTGTGCTTCGTGAAATGCTTTGGCGCCAAAGCAGTTACTTCGATCTCAGCTGGCCACGGTTAGCAGGGTCAAACGCCGGTGCACGCGGTACCGAGCTGAACGCCGCCCTCCCACAGTGTGTTACAGACCGATGCCACGGGCGTCAGGTAGGAGCGGCCCATCCGGAACTCGCCGCTGTACTGGCGCCCGCCGCCGTACTGGTTCTGTTCGTCGATCACTTGACCTTGGAAGCCAAGCATCCGTACTTGCTGGCGGGGATTCTGGACTCCGCCGGCAGAAATGAAGTTCGCCCGGAAGGTGAAGGACTGCTGGCTGGACTTGCTTTCGATGTTTGCCGCGACATATCCAGTGCAATTTTGGATACAGGTCGTTCCGAACGGCTGGATGACAGGATCTTCGAGTGTTGACATCCCCGTGGCCGGGGCGCCAACACCAGGTGGTGGTGGCGTTTCCGCCGGCTGCGCGAGAGCCGGACCACCGATCAAACCGATTGCGGCAGTGAGCGAGACAACTGCAAGTGATCTGCGCATTGTTTGTTCCCTTCGAATGATGTTCTCTGGCGGGACATCACGACCATAACAACGAAACCATCGCGCGTGGTCGGTTTTCCGGGAATTGGTAAAGAAGTTCAAAAGTCTTGCGAAATGTGCAGGGACTTAGTACGTTTCATCACTATTTAGTGCTCTGACCTGGTCGATCTGGTCCGCGATCGACCGCAGAATGCGCGCTTCCTGGCCGAGTTTGAGCGTCCCGTAATCCGTCAGACGGATCCAAGATCGGGACCTTCGTCCGTTGTACGTCTTCCTCACGGCGATGATTCCTGCCTCCGCCAAGACGTCCAGATGCCGCCCGAGGTTTCCATCGGTGAGATCGAGTGACGTTCGGAGGAAAGAAAAGTCGACCTCCACGCCACCGCCCAGCAACATCAGGATCGACAGTCGAGTGCGCTGATGAACGACCTCGTCGAGACTCTCCCCTACTGTTCCTTTATCGGACAATTGAAGTGAGCCTTTGGTTCTCATCCAGCATTGACCAGACTGCCGTCGCGATCACAACCACCGCAAATGCGGTCGTAATGTAGGCCGAGACCTGCATTGACCGTGTCGTCTCGACAATTCCGAAAATCTGCCGCACGGCAGCCGCGGAGGTGACCAGCCCAAGCATGAATCCGAACGCCGACATTCCCCAAACGAGCTGACTTCTCTCGCGCCAGCCAAGCCAGAAAAAGCCCACACTAAGCAACGTCAGGGCACCGAAATTCGATGACGCGACAAGCAGTCCGGCGACCGTAGCGGCTAGCGATAACAGGAACAGCGCGCCATACCCGATCCGGTATCCGCGTACGCCGAGCCGCGAGGATCGCATCGCTGTCGCAGCCCAGAGGCCTCCAAAAGTCAGCGGCACCACGAGTGCGATGAAACCGTTCTGACTCGCACTCTCACCGAACATCCACACAAGACCTATGAGCAACGAACCCGACCCGTAGGCAAAGAGATTCGTCGAGTTCACTCGACGCCTGAGTTGAACTGATATCGCGAGGGCTGCGAGTTGATCAGTACCTGCCGATTTCGAATCCTCAGCCTTTGTCATTTCTTTACTCTGCGCCGCAGAGTGTCCTCTGTCAACTACCTGACACTTAGCGGACACGTACGAGATCTAGAGCGCCCCAGGGGTGAGATCGACTGGCATTGACGACATAGGCGGTCGAGCCCCAAGCTCAGTCATGCTTCAATCCAAGTATCTCCGAGTGAGCGCAGTGGCAGCTGTATCCGCGGCAGCGCTTTTCCTGCTGGTGGAGGGCATTGTTGGTGGCGACTGGATCCAGATCTTGTGGAGCACTTTGGTCGTCGTTGGTTGGATCGCCTGGTGGCGCGACGAGAGCAACCCCACATCGGTACGAAATGGCCTTGGGTCACGACCCTGGAAGCTTGGCCGAGTTTGTGCGGGTGCTGCATTAGGCGTCGTCGGGATTGTGCTGCTGATTACTCAAGATGCGCTTTTCATCCGTATCTCCGGCGGTCTCCTCATCGCGTCGTCTGCCTGCTTTGGAGTTGCTCTGTACTACAGATGGCAATCGGGGGAACGAACTCTTGGCCCGCACATCGACTAGCTACCTTTTACTTGAGACCTTGTGGATAGTTGTGCGCTACATCAGGTCATCTCTCATTCGATCGTTACTGGCCGGGGCAGGGCGCCGCTTGCTGTAGGGCGGCCTTGTCATGCGTCCAGTGAACGAGGCTTTGTAAGGGTGCAAGGCCTCACCTGGCCATTCGCTGATATTGAATACGCGGTCGTGTAGATGTGATCGTGACACCACCGCTCCCTCGGACTTGACCACCTGACTGACGCGACCAGGAGACAACGCGGCCGCCTCAGCGATAAGAGCCTGGCTAAGTCCGGAACTGCGAGCGATCTTCATCGCGTCCACAAGTAGCGCTTCGACCTCAACGGATAGTCCACGGAGCGCGTGTAGGAGGCGGGCAAGTTCCTCGACATCCTCAAGGGCCTTCTGTCGATCATCGTCATTCACGAGCATAAGTTTAACGGGCTAATGTTAAGGTTGTCGGTGTGGAAAACGCTGTTGACGGTCTACTTTCAGCGTCTGATTGCCGAACGCGCTGGGTATCCACGCCGAGACCATTAAGGGTTTCGACGTGCGGGATGCCCGGCGAGACTGGCGAGAGGGATCATGATGGACTATCCACCGATCTGGTGGCTCATGCCCGCCTGGCTCATTCCGGACTACATCAGGCAAGGAATTCTCGATAACGCTCCATGCTGGCTTGGTGGGTACTGCCGATAGATGCCGGAGGGGACGTTGAGATGTTGGATCTGGAGTTGTTTGTCGGCCCATCGTTTGCTGCCATGATTCGTGCGGCAGTGGCATGGCTCCAGTTCGTCGGAGATCTCTGACTGATTTGTGCGACTAACGCCTCAAGCGATCGGGAACCCACACGAAGTCGTGCGGTCATGCGTAGAGAGCGAGGCCCGGTAAGGCTGCAGTGCTTCGCCCGGCCATTCACCGACCCCGCCGACGAATCTGCGCTACCAGAGAGTTGTCTGGGTGGGTGTGAGACCTGCGTTTCCGTGTGGTGCTCGTCGCTGCGTCTTCCGGCCGGACGCGCGCGCGATGTCGGCCTCTGGGATTCCGGCTTGTCGGGCCATTTCGATGTCGTGGGTGGGATCGACGCGTGCTGCGGTGGCGATTGCGATTTTGACCAGAAGGTGTCGTCGGAGTCGCTCGCGTCCATCTGCGGACTCTCGTGCACTCCACTGGTTTTTCCATTCGGCGCTGCCGGCCGCCGGCGCGGATTCGACTCGATTGGCGAGGCGTTCGAGCAGCACGTCGAGCGACTCCAGCAGAGCGTCACATGCCTCTGCTACAGCCTCATCTCTGATGCCGTCAACCCGCATGTTCGCAGCGTATCGAATCGACGACGCGGTCGCTGGGAGGCGAACTGCGTGCCGCTACCGCGTTTCGAGGGGCCCGGCATTCAACTATCTGGTTACCCAGCGCGATTCGAATGTCGCTCTCGTCGACGGGGCCTGGCTACACGTCGCGCTGAGGAAGGGAGTTCCTCGCAACGTAGACGGAGATCGATGTACCCAGGGCCCACGGGTGCCCTCCGCGGCTCACTGCGTAGTTTCCTTCAAGACGCCCTGCGCGTTGGCTGACAGGTTGTGCGTGTCCAAGAGTTCGTCCGCGTGGGCCTTCTGATCGTTGTACTTCGCGGCAGTACTGATCTCGAGCAGCATTGTGCGTATCGGAATGTCCTCGACGAGGTACAGCTCCTCGAACACGGACTGGATATGCCAGTACGCGTTTCCCTCGAGGTCGTCGCTGTCGAGGTAGCGCAGGCATTCGTAGACACCTTCGGTGCCGTAGCGCTTGATCAACGCCTCCGCTGCGATTTCCCTCGGGGCGAGATTGGTCGGGAAGCGCAGTCCCTCGGTGAGAATCGCGGTTTGTGCGTTGGTGGCTTCGATGTCCGCCAACGCATTTACGCTCGCCATACCTGCTAACCACGGCACACTGACACGTGCCATGGGGATTCTGGCTGTCACGTTCATACTGATCGCCGGAATCTGTGTGGTAACGACGCCGGTAATCAGCACATGGTTTGGTGACAAGAATTGACTGGATTCCAGGCACCGTGAAACGAGAAACCAGTCGGATGCGTTGGCTGCAAGATCCTTTCAGCTGTGCGCTGCCGGATTTTCGCCTGGCTCGTTCCGCGACATCGAGGGAAATGGATTGGTAACAGCCGTCGGTATTGCGGAGATCGGCGTCGATAGGCGATCCAAAGTGGCGTTCAGCATCGTCACGATTCCGCTGTTATATGCCCAACCTGTCGGTGTTGGATTCCCCGGTGTCTGCCCAAACATTACGGGAGCGTGCATGAGTCGTATCCCACAGTGAGGCAGCGGGAGTGCCGCCGACGCTTCCTCCGGCTACGGGTATGGCTGGAACCGGGCTCAGCCCGAGCCCCAACCAGTAGTCGCGGGTAGCGGTGTTGGCCTGATCCCACTGCGCACTGTCTACAGTGCCGCCGACCCAGCCTCCGGCAATCGCGCCGATCGAGAACGGTGTCTGAGAGGTTTCAAGGAGGGTCGTGGGTAGCCCATCGAGTGCCCAGAAGGCCTCGGTGGTGGTATGTCGGGCAGGTAGAGGGATTTCGGAGGATGGGCACCGGTCTTGATCGCCGCCGATCCCGACCCAGATCAGCCGAGGTGCTTTTCTGCGACGCCACCGGCGTTCGGTGGGGTCGTTGAAACCGCGGATCCAATGTCGGCCTGTGGCATCGGTAATCGGCGTTCCCTGCGGGGCGGTGCGTAACTGGGCGGCACAGTCATAGACGCGCCCGCGGTTGAGTGCTGTGTTGAATTCACTTTCATCGCTGGTCATCGAACCCCCTGTGAGTAGTCATGTTCAATCTAGACCTGCGGCACAACGGCTCTCGCCTATGTCCGACTGGTAGTCGAATTCTATGGGCTAAGGTCTTCTTGCTGGCGCCAGGCAATGGAACTTCCTGAAATGCGAGCGTGTCTACTGTCATGAATCTATAACCGACATACCTTTCACGCTGCGATGTCATGGCGAATGTTGTCGAGAACCTGGGTCAAGGCGGAACTTCCGATGCTGTAGGAGTTGAATCTGCGCACGCATTTGGCGGCGCGGTCCGCAGCCTCGTTGAGCCGATCGCCATCGTGACCCTTGACCCACTTGAACGAGACTTGTCTGCCGGCGGAGGCATTGTGGATTCGTCGTACGACCGATGAGATGTAGCGATCTGTGTGCAGTTCGCCGCACCGATTGCGAGCGTCGAGTTCAGTTGGCGTCAGCCCAATTAGGCCGATCGCATCTCGACTGTCGGTTCGAATCACCAGGTGCTTCTGGGCAAAGGTTTTCAGAGCCAGCTCGATCGCGAGAAGCTCGGCGACGATTGGAGTGTTGGGTGCGTCGGGCTTGTAGGTTGCGTGCAGTTCGGTATCGGTTGCCACACCCATTCCGCAGCCCAATCTGGTCGCCGAGACCGAGCCATCGGTGTAAACGACCAGCGGCCGTCGCATTTCCAGATTTCGTGCCGTACGAGCGTCGAGTTGGCCGGCGGCGTCATAGAGCAGGCGGAGGCGGGAGCCGAGCTGGTCGTAGAGGTTGGTTGCGAAGACCGCCTGTGAGAATGAGGCTGCGCTCTCGATCAGCATGTCGCGGACGTGCCGGTCACTGATGTACACAAGCAGTTCTCGATTCGCGGCGTTCGCGCGTTCGTAGAGGTCAGCGAAGATGTCGAGGACGCTGGCCCGCCAGCTGTCGGAAGCGTTGCTGGATGAGATCGCTTTCTGGGTGAGCGTGTCGCCTGCGTCGGCAAGTATTCCGGTGATGATCTTGTGGTCGACACCGAGTGAGTAGTGCGGGTTCACGACTCGGATTACAGCGGTCAGTGGATTGTTCAGCTGCGGTACGGCACCGCCGGCACGCAATTGCAGGGGCGTAGGGGCATTCATCATCGTTCCAATCTGTGATCTCGTGTTGGTGATGCAATGACGGTACGAAGGGCCCTTCCGCCGTGCGGCACCGCGAATGAAGGCCCGACACCGTGCGGCACGCCGCTGACGGGTGGCAGTTGCGAGCGCAGTGTTTCACCGAACACCGGAACCGGCCTTCCTACAGTGGCAATCACACCAGTGATCACCGCGCTCACGCGGACAACGTAGGGAGCTTCAACAATGGCTGCATCGGTCGCGCGCTACACCGACGACAGCCGCCGACTGTTCATGTCGACGGTGGCGAAAAAGGTCGAGAACGAGGTTTCAGAAGGTGCCTGCGCCGGGCCATGGCTGCTGTCTCTGAACATCAAAGACGCAGTACAGGTCGCACCTGGCCCCAACAACACCGAGAGGCACCTCTGCGGGCTGATCGACCCCAACGATGCACGTGCGGTTGTAGCCGCCGACCCGGACAACCTTCGCTCTCTCGCTAGGGCGATGCGCGAAGCTGCCGACAACGCTGATACTCCAGGACCGATAGTCGATTCGCTATTCGACGTCGCAAAACGGTGGGATACCGCGATGGTACTGCGCTGCTCAGGCGTGCTGCTGGAGTTGCGGGATCCACCCATGAGCACGCAATCGACGGCACCGCGTAGCGATCAGTCGCAGCACACGGAGACTCCGAAGAATCCTGTTCCGCAGCAGAATTCGAGGCCGGCACCTGCGCCGAACATTGCACCCGCACCTGCAATTCCCCCGAAACCTGCTCCTGCAGAAGCGATGACTCCTACGGCTCCCCCTGCAGCGTCATCGACGAAAGCCGTGGCCACCGAAGACCCCTGGGGCTGATCGAACGTGCCACCACGAACACGGGCACGTAGTAAACCTCGAAAGGCCCCGCCTGCGAAACGTATGGAAGTGCCCTCCGTCGCGCGTGGACAGAGGGTCTGGGTTCTCGACGGTGTTCCCTACCGAGCGACACCTCCCGGCGCTCACTACTACCCGGGAATTCGCGCGCATGCCTATGTCGGGGAGACCCTGCCGGAAACATTGCAGGTCTACGCATCCAAGCCGTACAGCTACGCGCGGTGGATCGAGGACGAAATGAACGGTGTGCGAGGGCCGGGCGCGCGGGCCGCCCCGAAGACCCCTACGGCAATGCAGATTTCCGGCGCCAAAGCGATCGCCACCGCGTACAAGAGTGGCTACCGAGGCATACTGCTCGGCGACGATATGGGGTGCGGAAAGACTGGTACGGCAGTGCTTGCCGCCAAGGCGATTTGCCATCTCGGCGGCGGCGACACGATCTTGATCACGGTGGACCGACCGGCGCAGATCACAATCGGTGCCTGGCGTGATGCGATCGCTTCATTCGGTGGAGATGGCGGCTTTCGCTGGTTGATCATGTCGCCTGACCAGCTGAAGAAACTCCTTGGAAAGAATGGACAGCCGAAGCATGTATTCGCCGTCGTGATCAACGACGAGGCACAGCAATTCCGACACATCACAACTCAACGCACGCAGTACATGCGGCGGATCAACAAACTCTCTTCACCACCACAACAGGCCCCATTTGTACTGTCGGTGACAGCCACACCCGGACACCACCCGGGCGAATACACCTATCTGTCGTCGCTGCTCGCTCAGATCCACGGGGAGCGCCCACAGCAGTGGGCCGACCTCGGCGCCAGGCTCGCCGAAATGGGTGTGCCGCTCGAACCGGGTTGGGAGAAAGGTAAGTGGCAGTGGACCGCTGACGCGAAGGAATCCACGACGACACAGAATCAGGCGGTGACGAGGGTCCGCCGCTGGATGGAGAACACGAACCCACCAGTGCTGCTGCACCGCGATGCACCTTGGGGGCCCGCTCCCCTTGACGGGCTCCCTGTGGAATTCACACCTGCGCAATGGGCGTCATACCACCAGGATTGGGGAGAGTTTCGTGCCGAGATGCGACTTGCTCGTACCGGTCAGGACACGGCCCGCGGTCGCGCCGCGTTGATGCGGTTTCGGCAGAAGGCGAGCCTGCTACGGGCACCCCAGACTGCGGAGTTGGTGGCTGCGACAGTGGAACGCGGATATCAGGTGCTCGTGGCTGTCGAACTCACCACTACTGCTGCTGCTCCTGTTGCCGATCTCCTCGAGGAACAAGGGCTGGGTGTTTCTCGCATCTTTGGTGGTGGAGATCTCGAGACTGAGCGGATGTCGTTCCAGGTGGGTCGCAACCCTGTCGTGGTTTTCAACACCACTTCGGCAATTAATCTGCAAGCCCGGGAAATGTTTGCGGATGGGACGCGAGCGAGCGCGACTCCGAGGATTGGGTTCTTTCATCAGCCGCGGTATTCCGGGATCGCAGCGCGCCAGACAATCGGTCGAGCACACCGTGACGGGCAAGTTTGCCCGTGGTCTGTCATCTATTCAGCCGACACCGTCGAAGAGGATGCGGCCCGTACGATGATCAACAGATTGGTAGTGACATCGACGAGTGTGAATGGCGATACCAGCGCACTGGGGGCCATTTCGAAGCTGTTCGGAGCGGACTGGCTACCTGACAGTTTTTTCGAATAGCGAACAAATTGCCATCATGTGGTCGGTTTTTTCCAGGTACGTTGTCGATTGACGACTTACATGCTTATCATGAAGCTGCCTCCCTTTTGGGGAGGCCGAAAATCGCGAGTGCGGTACCGGGACGTTTATTCGGGCGTCTTTCAACGGTTGCCCTCGCGTCGCGTCCCCTGATGGATGTGGAGCATCTCCGATAGGCGTGATGGCCCGCAATAGCGGGCCATTCGCATATCTGCACCATGCCGCGAACCTCGGAGCACCGGAACCGGCCAGGCAACAATGATGCGGATACCTCGTCGGAAGGACTACGCGTCATGTGTAAGGCCAAGCCGGGCCGCCGCTGCCCCAAGTGCCGCGGCGCAGCCGTGACAGCGCAACGTAGCGCGCTTGCCCGTGCCCAAGCCAGATATGCGGCGGCTACGAACAAATCCGCTGCGGACCAGGACGCTCTGGGATCAGAGGTCCGGTCCTCCGCGCGGGAGCTAATCATGAGGCAAACCGAGCTCGATTCGACGGACGAGGTCCGAGCTCAGTTGGAATCGGAGATCAACAGACGTGTCGAAGCAGATCCGAAAGATCCAGAACTGGCAAAGCTGTCGAAGAGGCTCATCGAAGGCAGGCTGATGGACGAGTACCGGCGAGAACAAGTCGCAGCCATGCCGGCCCGGCCAACTCACCCCGCGGCAGTCGAGGCGTACCGAGAACTCGGAGACGCTCGATACGACATGGCCAGGGCGAAGGTGAGAATGGACATCAACGGCGACAACCCTGCTGAATGGAACCACTGGTCCCGTGAGCACTTCAAGTGCGCTGAGGCTGCCAATACTGCCGCCGCACGCATGCACGTGATCGAAGCAGCCCAAGATGGTAGGGCGTGGCAGGCACTGTCGAACGGGGACCGCATTGCGGTGCGTCAGGAACTTGCAGAGGGCAGATCCTTCACTACGCCAGCTGCGCCTCGGCCTATCGACGAGATCCTTCACGACTACGCAGACCGGTCCGAAGGATACGAGCCGCTCCCTGATCCGCTCGACTACGCCGCTCACGCACCGTTCGCCGGCTTTATTGGGCCCGTCCGGAAGCCACCCGTCACGCAAACTGCGACCAAGGGACCAGCGACTGAGGAAACTGCGACCAAGCGAACAGCGAAGGAAACTGCGCCCAAGCGGACAGCGAACAAGCGGACAGCGACCGAGCAGAAACGCCGCAGAAGCGAACGTAGCCGTGACGCTCGACGCATGCTCGCATCGATCCGATCGACGTCCGGCAAAATCAACCCGGATAGATTGGCAACCAAAGCCGGGGTAAACCCGTCCGGAGGATCTGGCCAACACGCGGACTCTCTCGACTGCACCGGGATGCTTTTGCTGTTAGAACTGCTACCGACCAAGTGAAGGAGCTCCACCCGTGGCCATGTCCAGAACCTCCCTGACCGTCGCACTCCTCGGTGTGACGGCCGTGGTCCTGTCCGCCTGCGGTGGAAGCACCGAAGAAACCCCCGGTGGTAGTGGAACCTCGTCGGCCGGAGGTGCGAGTCAGTCGAATGCCGGCACACCGAGCCTTCCTGCACCGCTTGCAGACTTTGCAGCTCTCGCGACGACAGCAAGCAAAGACGCCTGCAGCAGCGACATCACCGACCCGGTTACCGAGATCATCAGATATCAGTACGAGAAGGCAGGCAACGACGTCAGTTCACTGAAGGTCGAGACCAGCAAGGGGATTGGCCCCGGGAACTTGAACAGCTGCACGTTCAGTCTCTCCGGAAGCTCGACGTGGAATGTGCCCACGGTATCGGTCGCAGTACTTCCTGCGGCTGAGAACCCGCTGTCCACCACTGTTGACGACCTCGGGCGGCTTGCACCGATCGAGCCAGCGCCGGCCGGCCTTGACATTCAAAGGCCTTGTAACGACAGCGATGTACTGAACCCGGCCGCACCCTGCAGTCCTACCCGCATCGCCTATGACCAGGCCGGACTGATCACGGAAGAGGTCATTGCGGCGACTGGCAAGACGTTCCTCGACCCGTCGACGACCGTCGGTAAAGCACCCGACTCCGGATATCGCAAAGTCAACGCCACGACCGGCAGCACGAAAGACCAAATCAACGCGACGAGAGTGGTCGGAGACGACTGGCTGTTGTACGCCCGGATCGCCCCGAGTCAGTTGAACAATCAGGCCCCGGCACTCGACGCGTACTTTGTCAGCACGGACATCACCGGCGGCAGCGACCCCGACAGCAGTAGCGGCCCCGCCGCAGATCTCACAATGGCGATCAGTGACTACTTCCGCGCCGGAACTTCGACGTTGCCGAAGGGCAGCGTCAGCTAGCCCACCCCGGGGCGTAACGGAAAGGAACTGCCATGCAGGTAGTACTCGGGTTCATTGCATTGGCGATGACCGTATGGCTGATCCGCCGCGTCTGGAACTCAGGAGCTGCACGATCCCTGATGTACCTCGCCGGAGCGCTCGCACCGCTGGCTCTTACTTATTTCGGCTGGAGCGACCAGCACGGGGGCATGTGGGTGGCATGGCCGTTCTACGCGGTCGGCGTCGCCGTTCTCGCACGCCAGTTGGAACTGCTGTCCAGACGGCTACCTGCGCACCGCCCCAAACCCGAAATCGCGACATGGGCGACATCGAATGCTGGATCAGCCGCGGCTTACTTGGGCGGCAGCAGATAGTCGACAACCACCGCCAAGTCCGCGATGAACTCTGCCGGCCTACCCAGCGTCGGCAACGACCGCAGGTAACTTGCGATATGAGGGCCCGCAACGATCTGCACTTGCGTTTGGAATCCGCCGTCAGTGGCGACGTCCATCGGCCCGCTGGCAGAGTTCATCGTCGCGCCATGAACGGCGAGCACAGTCGGAGTAACCAATCGATCTGGCGGCATCGCCAGTAGATCGTCGATGCACGCAGCTTCGAACACCGACGATTCGGCGATGAACGTCGCGTCCCGCCCGTTCAGAGTCCAGCTGTGCTCACCTGTTGCTGCGCCGAACAGTTCGTCGATCTGCCGGCGCTCCGGAGTGTGGCCGACATCGCCGCTGTAGGTCAGGACACCATTGCGGTGCTTCGAATCCACTACGAGAACCCCTGGGGGGCCAATTACCACGTGATCTACGTCAGCGTTGGTTCCTGGGAGCGAGCGCGAATGTAGGACGGTCCATTCCGGGCCGAGACGGGCGAGTTCGGCGGCCGTCTGTTGCTCTGCGCTGATCCCGGCCTGCAAGTTGTGCGCATCCATAGAGGGTGGCTCGACGAACCCGATCAGATTCCGCGCCAAGTTGCTTCCAGGATTCATCGGGATCCCAGATCGCTTCGATGCCCGCCGCGCAGCTATCACCGTCCCCACGTCGATGCTGAGAGCGGCGGCAGCACCAGTACCAACCAAAGCCAAACTGATCGCGGCGGCATGTCCGAGTCCGCCAGCCAGGGCAACGCACACCGGAACACACCACTGTGCGGCGACGACAGAGGGCGTGCGAGGAAACCGCAACCTACGTGACGTGCCGACGATCCACGTTGCCACCGCGATAGCACCGACCGCGACGAGCTGTCCGACACCGATCCCGAAATGAACCCCCACTGCCACGGTGGTGCCTGCCGCTGCGACCATCGACGCCACCATGACGGCGGCTCCGTACAAAGACACCGCGTAGTTCAACCCGGCGGCGCCGAGGACCGCGACGGTCAGAATCCACGCTCCGACCTCAGCGTCGGCGACGAAACCTGTGATCACGGCAGCGGCACCGCACAGACCCAACACAATCGCCGAGACGCGAATTGCGCTGCGGTTACGGCGGTATCGTTGTTGTTCCCGCTCGATTCCGCGCAGGCTTCGTGCAGCGGACTCGACAGGATCGCTTTTCGTCGACCCAGTGCGGTCAAGCGCGCGTCTGCTGATACTCATGCGGACCACGCTAAACCGTCGAGTTCCGTATCTCCCCACGGTTCCATCGTCTTCCAAGCGTGAGGCGCAGCAGTCGCCACGATCAGTGGCTCCGACTCGAGCATCGACCAGCCCATGGAGTCGCATGAAAACCATTGTCCGTCGATCTTGACGACGTCCCCTACTGACAGCGACCGCAGGCCGTGGATCTTCCGGTACGCCACGGCGGCTTTGGAAGTCTCTCCGACGTTGAATTCGTCGAACAACAAGCCGAGAGCTTGGATAGCCGTTATGCCCGTGGGGATCTCGGCATTGAACACGACAACCATCGGCTGCCCCGGCTGGTAGCCGAAGAACCCGAGGTGGCGACCTTCCTGGTCGACCGCAGCGTTGTGCAGGATGGACGCGATTCGAGTGCTCATGGTGGATCCTTCCGATCACGGGGCGAGCTGACATCCATCACGGTATGAAAGGCTCAATCCCAGTGCGGCACGGCTTGTTCGCCGATCCGTCACCGCTGCAAGGTCTGCGCCACTCTCCAACCATCGGGAGTGTTTTCCAGCGAAACGACCAGATAGATCGGTGCCAGTTTCTGCGTGCTGTATTGAGTACGTGTGGTCTGTTGCACCGTCACATATCGCAACGCGAAAGTGTCGTCCGGGGGCCTCTGCTGAGGTATGACCTGCGCTTGCGCCGATACGAGAGTATTGCTGTCCGCCCAACGATCCCAGGTGCGGCCAGGGCCCGTCGGTGGGTCGTAATTGTATGCGCCGGCGGCCATCTTCTCGTTGAGCAGTGGGGCAGCGCGGAGCATGGCGGCATTCTGGTTGAGATCCACCCGAGGCAGATACGTGTACATGGCCGCGATCGCGGCCTCCGCGACGGCATCAGGATCGTGAACGTCGATCATCGTGATGTCGATAGGCGACAGCGACCGGGGCAACTCCTCTGTGGGTGTGGCAGCCACGGTTGTTGTTGTGGTCTCATCTGGATCTGAAGTGCTCCCGTTGCTGCATCCCCCGAGAATCGGAAACATCAGAATCAGCGCTGCTGCCGAAGCGACGCGTAGTCGGTTTCTCATCCGTACCTCCGAATGTTTTCTGCTTTCGACAGGTCGAAGTTGTTGATGGACACGCTCTGTCCGAAGGTGGGTGCCTCGATGACTTTGCCGTCACCGACCCAGATCGCGACGTGGCCGGTTCCGTTGGAAAACACAGCGTCGCCAGGCTGAATGTCCTTGACGTCGATTGTCTTTCCTTGTGACAGCTGCGCCCAGGTGTTTCCCGTTGCCGTCGCTTTGCCGTTCGATGCCCGTGCGGTGGCGAACTCGACGAGTCCGGAGCAGTCGAACCCTGGCGTGCCCGGGTTCTCGGGATGTGAAATACCCATTGTCGGACCATTCGGGTCGCCACCACCCCACACATAGGGCTTTCCCATCTGGGTCATGGCGGCTTCAACGACGCCGCGGCCGAATTGGGAACCACCAGTGAAGTTGACCAACTGCACTTCGGAAGTTGGGGCAGTACCAGCTTGCGAGTACTTCTCGTACTTGGCGCGCACGCTTGGTACATACGCCTGGGTCTGCCCGTAGGGGGGCACTCCCCCGTATTGCATAACTGCGCCCTCACCCGCGTTGTATCCAGCGGCTGCCAAGTCGAGCAGGTCACCGCGGATCTCACCGCTGGCGATCTTCGGTTTCAAGAGGTCCGCGATGTAGCACAGGTAGTGCCCCGCAGAGAGAATCGAGTCGTACGCGTTGAATGGGTCCGGCGCATTGGGGGCTTCTTTCTTACCGTTCCGATCCAGGCCTGAGTCTTTCCCCATTGACGTCCATGTGTCCGGCATGAACTGGGTCATGCCCTGAGCGCCACCGGAATTGACGCCGTCCCCACCGCTGGTGACCAGCGGATTCCATCCGGATTCCTGCTCGATGATCGCCGCGATGAAGGCTGGCGGTATATCAGCACAGATCGATCCGGCTTCGGTGATGATCTGGACGTACTCGGGTGGCACCAGACCAGGTGCCAACCCCATGTTGACGACACCTGACGCACAATTTGGGTTCGTTGTGGCCGAGGTAAGCCGGGAAGTCGCTCCGGACTGTGCGTCAGCGCTGGTCCACAGGGCAGCAACGGTGTCGACAGCGGCCTGTTCCCACGACACGAACTGATCACGCAGACTTGCCCGTTCGGGCATGACACCGATGATCACGTCAGCGATCGGTTGAGTTGCCCAATCCGGATGGGCTTCGCCGTAAGTCTTCAACTTCCCGAAGAACTGCTTGGCCGCGTACTTCGGATTGATCAGATTGTCGATTTTCGAATCGCCAAGCGGGCGTTCGGCAAAAACGCCGACCGGTTCGTTGCCGTCGCGAGGTTGCGATATGAAATTCGTGGATTGGCCACTGAGCGCTGTGGCGATAACCGCGGCACGGCCGGCGGGGTCCAATCCTGATTCGCGTGCCGACGAGATCAGCGCGGCTACGTTGGCCTGTTGTTCGGTGTTGAGTGTTTGTTCCTGTTGTGCGCCGCCGTCCAAGGGGTACGGCCGCATCGCGGCGAGATCAGCTTCCGAAGCTTTCGAATCGGGGGCCCCGGTTGACGGCTGGGATTCGGACGGGGGTGGGGCGTTTGGTTGCGCGCTGGCGCCGTCCTGGAACTTCTTCAACCACGGCATCGGGTCGACACCTTGTCCGGCCATCCACCCACCCGGGTACATACCCAAGTGGAGGTGAGCGCCTGTGCTCCACCCTGCGCTGCCGACGTCCCCGATGTGCTGCCCTGCGGTGACATGATCGCCTGGTTTGACGAAAACATGCCCGTCGTACATGTGCCCATAGAGCGAGTCGACGATCTGACCACCGACGTTGTGGCGGATCACGATCCAGTTTCCGTACCCGCTCGCAGGTCCGGCCTCGCGGACCTCGCCATCACCGACCGAGTAGATCGGGGCACCCTCGATACCCGGTGCTGCCAGATCGGCTCCGTCGTGACTGTTTGTGCCGACCCCGATTTCGCGATATCCGAACGGACTCGAGACGACCATGTTCTTTTCGTCGAGTGGCAACCCGAGGACACCGGCCGCTCCCCCGGGCCCGCCTTGGGTGACCCGAGGAACTGAGAAATCGGTGCATGACCCGTTCTGCGCTGTGCCAGCGGCACCCATCGCTGCGGTGGTACCGCTCAGCAGTCCGAGGAACGACATGGAGACGATGAAGGTCAGAATCATCCACATCGAAATCAGCGCGACGGCGCCTCCACCGAACAGAACCAGTCGCTGCGTCTTCTTCTGTCGTTCCGCTTTGCTGTCCGTCGGTTTCGGGATGATCCGATACAGGAACGAGGCAGTGCCGCCTGTCGATGCTGCGAGGGCGGTCTCCACTGAGCGGTTGACCGCTTTGCCTGCAGTGTCTTTCGCTTTGCCAGCGGCGGCCTTCATCGACCCGGCGGGTCCATTGGGCTGTTCACGTTCTCCCTGACGGCCACGTCGCGGAGTGCTACCGCCGCGGCCAGCGGGTGTGGCAGTGTTTCCTCGTTGACCGGCGGGCCCGATCGGTGGTGATCCTGCAGATCCTGGTCGCCGGGCGCTGTTCGACGGTGACGGTGTTGCCGCGTTAGGTGGTGGCGGTGTTCTGCCGGCGGCTCGCTTCTGTGCCCCTGGTGCTGCACGGTCCCCGGTGGTGTTCCCCCCGACTCCGCGCGGGTTGCCTCCGGTTCCACCTGTTCTACGGCCGGCCGCACCTGCCGCCTTTTTTCCTCCGATTTTCCGTGCTCCGCCGGAGGACGGGATCTTCCGGATTCCTCCGTTGTCCGCCACTTACCTGCCCTCGCCAACAGTGGCAGCGGCCGGCGGAGAATCGGACCGGATCTCGACGGCACCTGTCACTTTCGGTTTTCCTGAACGCGACAGGTCCATGTGCACGTCGTAGGTGAGGATCTGTTCCTCTCTTTGGTCAACGCGCTGATCCATCCCGAGAATCAAGCGGCTGATCGTCACCCTTGTGACCGCAGACTTTCCATCCGGACTGATCGAGGTGCTGTCGACGCGCTCGACTCGAGAATCGAACGCCTTACGCTTCTCATTCCATGTCCAGGACCACATCTGGTTCACCGACGTCTGCATCTGTCCCAGAAATTCTGGCGATGCTGTTTCTTGCCAGCGTGCGAACCAGTCATCAGCAGGTTCGAAGTCCCAGGGAACGAACGTGGTCCACCCGACGATGAAACGTTGCGCAGTCGCTTCCGCCGCTTCGACGGAGTTCCCACGGATAGCTGTCGGTGGTGCGTACGGCGGCTCATACTCGTGCGGCGCCGATGGCTCAGCGCTTGTGGTGAAGCCAGGAATTGTTGCGGTGGTCGATGCGGACGACTCCGGGTGGTCCGCAGCTTGGCCGCCGCACGCTGTAAGGAACGCGCCCATGCACGCAATCGCGGCCGCGCGTCTGACGCTACTCATTGGCGTCCCCGTCGTCGGGTGACGCTGAATGCCCCGCGAACGCCACCTGCTGTCAGAGTCAGGACCAGCCATCCAGCTGCTGCCAATGCGACGATGTAGCTCGCGTGCTGCGCGATATCGGAGGAGAATGTCCACGCGGGTGCAATGCCAGCGATCAACGCCAACACGACTACGCGTGTAGGGCGACTTCTCCAAAATGTTTGCGCAGCAACCACGATGCCGCCAGGCGCAGCGGACAGCCAAGTCGCGATCGTCGCTGTAAGCAACTGACCGTACTGACCCCACGTCAGTGTTTTCTCTGGGCTCTTCGGCCTATCGTTCATTCGTACGCACCTCCGATAGCCCTCATTCTGGCGGTCGCGGTTCCGGTGACCTCCCTGCATGCCCGCCACCGCGCGATGGGACCGCTGTGGCAGCGGTTTTCATCCATCTACAAAGCGCCGCCCAGGAGCGCGGCGAGCACGACGACAATCACGACCAGGCCTATGACCATCGGTAACCACCGACTGCTGGGCACGCCGGCTATCGGGGGGAGATTCTGAACGAGTCCACGCAGGTTCATGGGATCGGATGCCCGGGCGTACTTGCTGCGAGTGTCGTCGTTCTCCTCGTCCTCTTCGGTCTGATGTTCTGCGTCCAAGGGCTCAGGTGCGTCCTGCCCGGCGACAGCGAGAACAAAGCCAGGCGGAAGGTCTGCCTCGATAGCGGCGCGTTGCGCCTGCAATACCTCTCGGGCTTGATCCGAGAGCTCCACGAGGGCAGCAGGATCGAGCGCGAGCACGACACGGCTGAGGGCGGTGCCGTCGTCGAAAGTCACCTGCAGTTCAGCCTCACGCGGATCGCTCTCGTCGTAGAAGATGCCGAAGTTCGTTCCGGCTACGGTCAACCCCTCTCGCCGGGTCTGCAGTGCAGCCATACGGGCATGCAGTTCGGTATCTGCGGGTATCGCGCCGTTACCGGGTAGCCGTGAGTCATCAGGGTTGTATTCGTTCATCGCTGCCTACTCTCAGTCGTTCCGGTTTCGAGCGCCGAGCATTGCTTCCCGGTATCCGGCCATGGCCTGCTCATGTGCTTGTCTGGTTTGTGCGCTTCGGACTGCTCTCGCACGAGCCCTGGACCCGGCACCTGCCAGGTTTCCGTCGCTCTGCTGAAGCCATCGATCTCTGGTCGCCGATGGGATTTGTCCGCCGTAGGTTCGCAGTGCCACACCACGGCCCGCATCGACGATGCGTCCGCCGGCTGTTCGCACGCCGCCCACGACTTGTCCGCCCAGCTGCTCGGCACCCGCGACGAGCGGGTTGTTTCGGACTGCAGCACCAGTGGCGGCCGCAGCGCGTCCAGCGCCACGTTTGACGCCTTGGACGACAGGCCGTGACAAGAATTCCGCTGCCTGCGCGGCCGCAGCAGCCTTCCCACCGCCGGGCTTCGTAGCGCTCCCCGACTGGCCTGAGCCTGACGGAGACGTTTTACCGGGGCCGGAAGCATTCGGCCTCGACGGGGACGGTCGATTGGGGCGACGCTGTGCGCGAGCAGGGCTCGCAGTCTCGTCTGTCTCGCCCTCCGCTTGCTTTCCACGTCCCGAACCGCCGCGTCGGCGAGCGGCCGCGGACATCACCGCTGCGGTGCTCAACGCTCCGAGAGCCGCACCTTGGACAGTCGAGGCAGCACCGACTTGTGCAGCACCTTCTGGCCGGGCCGCGGCTTCGATCTTCTTCATCGCAACCCACATGCACACCAGAACGGCGACGCTCCACAGCAGCTTGAAACCTGTAGCGACGCTAGAGGTGAACATGATTCCGAGCATGAACACCATCAACGTGCACAGAACGGAATAGACGGTGGCCATCAGCAGTGCGTAGACGATGTCGTCTATCCAGTTCTTCATCATTTTCGACTTGCCCGGGAACGCCGCCCACACGAGTCTCATCGGCCCGAGGATGAACGCCACCAGCAACATCACGTGCCACCAGAGGGCAATCAAGGACATCGCTGCGATTCCGATGGAAGCGATCACGGTCCCGAAGAGAGCCGAGATGGCTTTCGCGACGTGCGGCATAGTGCCGCTGCCGGAGAACGCTGACAACGCCGCCGCCGCCTCGTCTGGGGTGAGATTCGACTTCCCAACGGGATCGTTGCCGTCAGACCCCGATATCTTGTTCAGGCTCGCGGCTACGGCGTAGGTCGGATCGCAACTGCTGAGGGCTTCGAAGCTGTCATCGCCGTCAAGGCAATCGGCCCGGGCCCGGTCGATCGACGGGCCGCCGGTCTGGGCCAGCAGATAGGACCGCATGTCGTTGCAGCCGCGGTAGTTGTTGTAGCAGGGCAACCCGTCTTCGTCGCCGCTGCGGCTGATGGCCCCTTCACGGGCGATGGGATTGCCGAAGCGGTTCGGCTCGGCAGGGGGAGTGATCGGTTCCTCGCCGGCCTTGCCGAATTGTCCTACGGCCCACGGCTGGTAAACCAATGTTTCTGCGAGAACGCAGGAGGTGAATCGGTGACCAGGGTCGGTTGCTTGCGCGCCCGGAAGTGCTTGCGGTGCCTGGCACATCAGACCCTGTGCCTGCTGGTCCAATGTCCCGAACACGGTGTTGGCGATTGCGCTGCTGAGCGTTCCTCCGATGTGGTCTCCGAGAGAGGCGATCATGTAGAAGCCGTTGCCGTCCGGTTTGGCCCAGGAAGCTACCGCAACACCGCCGTACATGACCCCCGCGACCATCGCCACCATTGCTGTCAGGCCCGCGTCTTGGATCCCCTGGCGCACCCCGCCTGCACTCGCTGCCCGTACTGCCATGGAAATGGCGGCGATGAGAATCATCACGCCCGCCATAGGGATGAAAAAGTAGTTGTATAGATTAGAGACAACGGGTGAAACATTCTGGTACACACCCTGAATCGGGTTCTTCGCCTGCGCATATTCTTTCAAGGCGATAGTCGCCTGCAGGATGTACACGTTCCCCTGCATGATCAGATTCCCGACCATCGTGGAGATCCAGGGCATCATCGCGCACGATTCTTCGCCTTCGGCGTTCAACTGCCAGTTGACCCACTTGACGCCTCGAAGCCCAGAGATCTCGTAGAGCGTGTACGAATCCATCGAATGATCGGTGGCCGTTGCAGCACGGGTGAATTGCGTTGCGTCCTTGGCGAAGTCTGGAACCTCCCGATTCCGGTTCTCGACCTTGCCGAGGTTGCGGTTCGACAAGAACCCTTCTGGACCCGTCCCGATGCCTTGCCCGCCGAGGTCAGGGCGCGTGATCGAGCACACCACGTCAGACATAGCGCCGGATGCGGCGCCACCGATTTTGTCCGAGACCCAACTGATCGGGCTGGCTTCAGCTGGAATCGGATTCGCAACAGCGATGGATCCGAAAAGAACGACCGAGATCAAGCCGTACGCCGTCGCACGGGCCATCCGAGTGACCCACCGGCGGCCCCCTGTGCGCTGTGGCCTTACCCGGGTGCCCTTCCTGTCGCGCCAGAGAACGATCGCGAGAGCTCCGAATGTGCCGACCAGAAAGCCAATTCCAGAAACTGTCGTGCTCGGCCACACCACAGACAGAGGGAAGGTCGCCATCAAGGTGCCGTGCGCTACTGCGACGGTCCATCCGCGGTGCACACCCGGGGAGTGCAACACATACGTAACGGCGAGAACCGCCAGCAAGCTGATCGGGTAAAGGACGAGGAAATCGGTATGCACCATCGCGTACACCGGGCCCACTGCCGCAGCCAGCGACCCGATCAACCCGATCCATGTCAGGGTCGACAACAAAGCGCCGGTCGCCTGGGGTAACCGCCTGGCGCCGTACCAGATTCCTACAGCGCTGCCGCCGACGATGGCGAACGCGACCAATCCTCGTATCCCTGCGATCGAGAGCAGTCCAGCCACGGTGAACAGCGTCGCCAACGCGCCGACCACCCATTTTTCCAGTATTCGGCCGTATCGCGCGAAAAATGGATAGACCGCTGCCGGTGCCTGTGCCACCGTACTCAACGTCACCATGGGTGATCCTGTCGCTCGTCGATCATGATTAGTTGCTCAGGAGTTCAGCGAAATCGTCGAACTCATAGCTGTGGTGGTCGTCGACGTCGGCGACGGCGATCGCCTTTGTACTGACACCGCTCCGGACGTGGTCGCGGGCAAGCGGGTTGATGGACCAGTCCATCGCGTCCGCCGAGATCGGAGTCGACTGCGCGTGGGCTGAGATAGTCGCGTTCGTCTCGGATGCGTTCGCGATTTCGACGAGCATCTGGTCGACCTGAACGACGCTCACCCGATTGTCGACGTCACGCATCACACACACGCCGTTACCCAGGTCGCCGCCCTTGGTGAAGGGCAGCAACCTTTTAGCCAGGGCGTCCCACTCCCCCTCGTTTGAATCCGAACGCTCTCGCAACAGCGCCAACGCCGACTTGGCCTCCGCGGTGCCCTTCTGCATGAACACGAACACTGTTGAAAACTGATTTTGATCAGTCTCTGCGGCGTCGGTCATCGCCTGCTCGATCATCTGAATGTCTTTGGCCTGCTGGGAGATGAACACGACGACAAAGTTCAGTGACCGGCCCTGGCGCAGAGCCCTCGAGATCAGTTCGCGTCCAGCCTGAATCGACGTCACGATGTATGCCTCGTCGATAAACAGAGCCCGAGGTCGACGCCCCCGCCGCTTGGAATGCGGACTGACCGATTCCGTTACGTCACCGAAGAAATTGTTGATCCGGTGCAAGGCTGTGAAAATGGCTGCTGCAGCCTCACGTTCAGTATCGCTCCACTCCGCAGCAGGCTTTTTCGGGTCGGGCGGTGTGAACCGGAAAAGTGTGATGACAGTGCGACGTTTCTTGATGCTTCGGAAGCCAACAGACCTGTCTGCCTGGCCGAACAGCAGACGCGAGTAGGGATTTACGGAGGCACCTTCCAGCCGCGACTTCAACCCTTGGAGGCGTGACAACTCGTGTTTCGCCGGCAGCCGTGACGACCAGTCCGTATTGCCTTCGCCAGCGGCCTCGGAAAGGGTCTCAATTTCTTCGTATAGCGACGCCGACAGTTCCGTCAAGGTCGGAATGTAGCTCTCTCCGCTGCTCTCAGCACTGCGGTAGTGCTCCTTCATCGCATAGAAGCCCTGCTCCAAGCGATCCCGATCCGAACGGTCAGGAATCAGCAACTCGAGCTGCGCACGGGCCAGCGCTTCACCGTCCTCGTAGGTGTCGGTCAAGGCCCACGCGCACAGCATTCCTCGCGGGCCGCCGAAGAGGTCGACAATGTCAGTTTCGTCCCAGAACTCTCGGTTGATCGGCTGAAACTTCGACTCAGGAGTGCCGAGAGTGCCGGCGCGGGCGTGGTTGGCGAAGTCGGGGTCGAGAACTTGCGGACCGAACGAGATGTAGTAGCAGAATCTTTCGATGTCATTCTTCGGGTCGGCGGCCACCACCTGAGTGCCTGACTCTGACATCCAGAAGAACAACATCAGCGCGAGGGCAGATTTGCCGCCACCGGATGCGCCGATGATGCCGATTCCCGCTCCGTTGTTACGTGCGACCTGCACGTGGGGATCGAAGTGCACGACTGCGCCGTTCTCCATGCAGTACCCGATGGCGACGCCGCGCCACCCAAGTACCTGACCGTTGCGGCTCACTTCCACTGCGTCCCCGACGCTTGGTGACGAGTCGAGCCTGGCCAGTGCAAGCGCTTCGAGGTTCGTCCACCGGGTACCGAGGTCGTATCCGAGCGTGTCGTCGCAAAGGTTGACCTTGCCGACGTAGGTCGGATCAGGGTCACCCGGGATCTGCTCGCGCAGAAGCGCATGCTGGATGTTGAGCGGGACGTGCAGGGTGAAGTCGGTGAATGCTGCTTGCACGTCCTGGACGGCTTTGGTGAGTTCCTTTCGGGAGGGGCACGAGATGGTCAGTCGTAATTGCCCGATCATCGCGGGTGTGGGTTCGATGTCTAGTTCGCGTTCGAGGTCCAAGGCGTCGCCAAGCACCTCGGAGAATTTGGCGTCGTCGATTTTGCCTGCGCCACCGCGGTCTGTCGCTTCATCTTTGATGAGTCCGATACGACGTTTCGCAAGCTTCTTCCAGGCCTCTGATGTCATGAGCTTGTAGCGCCAGCTCACCTCGACCTGAAATGGCATCGCACGCAGCGCACGTCCCCATGCGCGGTGATAGTGGAACGGCAGGACGGAGTCGCCATCGGCGATGACTAGGGTCGTCGTGTAACTCTTCCGAGGCTCGTCCGTTTCAGGGAAGGGCTCTGTGATTTCAACGCAGTCCGTCAGATTGTGCGCGTCGAAATCGACGATCTGATCGAAATATCCTGCACGCCAAGGTCGTGTGGACTGATAGTCGCGATCAGTCGGTGGTTGAAAATGTCCGTAGAGGGGTTTACGAGTGAGCCAAACCAGATCAGCTCGCGTGACCAATTCGGCACCGGACGCAGACAGCCGTCCCAACAACGTGTCGACAGCGTCACGAAATGGGTCAAGATCACTTGACCGGAAGTGCTCTTCGGCGACGTGGTCTGCCTTCCCAAGGATCAGCGTCATCGGATCAGACATGCTCGGGCCTGAGAAAGTTCCCAGCCGAATCATCAGGACCCGCCGTGGTTCTGGTGTGGTCTCGGAGATGTGGGGGGCCACTTTTTTGGTCGTCAACGTCTGAAACATTTTCGACGGATCCCACATCGCTCGATCGAGTTCGTCTTCCCAACGGGAGGTGTCGACGGGCTGATAGCGGACCAATTCGTGGCAGATCAGTGATGCGTCGCGGCCTTGTTCAGCTTCGACCCACATGAGGAGTTGCTTGTAGAAATCGGTGGATCGGTCGAATGCGAATTCCTGCTGAGTGCCTGAGGTGAAGTCGTCACTGTTTCCAGGGAGAATCACCCCTGTCCACATGCCGTCACCGATCAGGAACAAGCCGTCCTCTGCGTAACGCACACCGAGACGCTGGCGATCGGTACCCCGTTTGGGGGCCTTCGACTTTTTGCCGCCCTTGTTGGTGAGCCATCGATTCGCGACCCAATAGCTGAGGCCTGCGAGGCAGACTCCGACCAACGCCATGATGATGAGGATCTTCATGGTCGCGTCTCCTGACCGTAGTTTGTTGAACTTGATGTTTCGAGTAATTGATCGAAGGTGACTCGCGCTTTCCGCTTCGGGAAGAAATCGCCGGTACCAACGGGTTTCGGGTCATAGACCGGCCGTTGCAGGGGTGTGTCGAGATTGACCCGCGCCCATTCAGGACGCCAGATGACCGCGGTCCACTCCAACTTTCCGGGGTTCTTATTCGATGTGCCGCCTGAAATCAGGTCGGGATTCTTGAAGATCCTCGCCCAAGACAGCCGAACGAACTGGAAAGGTGATTCGTGGCTACTCCCCCACTTCCATTGGGACAATACATAAGTCGCGGCGAAGACGACCAACGCTCCCACAACAGCAGTGACAAGAGTTTGTCCGATGACGAACCCAATCGGCAGCAGTATGGCGCCAGCTGCCACGGCCACTACTCCAGATACCGCTGCAAGCTGCCCGTCGACACCGCCGATCGACGCAAGGGAAATATCTTTACCTAACTGCCACATGCGGTTTCGGTGATTCATCACATGTGTGCGGTCAAGCGCCTCCCGCCCTTCGGGCATATTCGTCCTCCGCTGCCGTTGTCGTCCGGTTTGATTTCTATGTCACTCGACTTGGCTGTTGCCTGCTCCGCCGCCACCGTTTCCGGGCACCGACTCACCGGCCTCGACCATGTATCCGATGAACAGGGGTCCACCGCCTAGGACCAGGCCTGCGGCGAGCACGCCAAGCAGCTTCTGAATGCTCGATCGCCACCCGCCTTCTTTCGCGGATGCCACGGCGATCATGATTGCGATGACGATCATCATCAGCACGAGCAGGGCGCCACCGATGACCTTCAACATGGTCGATAGATTTCCGATGGAATCGGTGATTCCGCTGGCTCCCTCAGCCACGACCAGGACGGTGCTGTGTGTTCTCATGGAACTTCCTTTCTCCTCTGCCGGCGTCTACCGGAAGTGTTTGTACGACCGGCCTATTCGCCGTCGTTGGATCCTCGGGTCGAGGCAGCGCCGGGCACGAGATCGGTCGCCGATCCCAGGCCGGATCCACTACTCGCTGCGCCCTCACGGTCGACAAGACCCGCGCGAATGTCGGTGACTAGCCACTTGCCCGAGTTTCGGACGACGTCGACGCGGTATCCACTGGCCTGCATCGACTCAGATGCCGGAACATTCCATGTGACTCGAACCTCGGCGACTGCGATGTCCCCGTCTTGGTAGACGATCGCTTGATTCGACGCGGTGTTGGTGGCGCGCGGTGATCTCACCGTCACCTTCTCGATCTGCGGCTTCGTCACGACACCACCCAGACCGGTTCGTGCTCGCGGCCCGGCCGTATCTGCGAGGACGAGATTGAGCTGGCCGGCGTTCGAGGCGCCCCATGCGGAGAAGAACGGAGCCAACAAAGAGTCCTTCACCTGGCCTGCGAGTTGCATATCCTCGGTCAGCTTCGCCTTCGCCGGTGGTGGGTTTTCCAGGCGCATCGGGGCGGACACCCCGACGTCGCCGACTATCCGTAAGTCGTTGCCGGTCTTGCCGGATTTCACCCAGACTGGAACGGACATGGTTTGGTATTGGCCATCCGCCATTGAAACGATGAATCCCAGGTAGGCGGCCTCACCGGTGGCGAATTCCGTGATAGGAGTTACGGTCCCGTCCCACGCGATCATGGTGGGTTCTTGCTGCAGGCCACCTGATGTCCAGCCACATCCGGGTGCGGTTCCCGGCGTTGACATCGCTTTTAGGAGTTGTTCTCGCTTTTTCACAGCTTCGACGTCGCCGTGGGTCAAGCACACTGTGAGGTATTGCTGTGCAAATGCTGTCGCCGCGTTGGTGGGGAAGGTGGTGAGTCGATATGCGGCAGCATCGGAGGGCGAGATTGCGCCTTCGGCCGGCACCGCCGAACGCCCGACGGTGACACCGATGATCAAACCGACAACCGCAACGAACGCGAGGGCTGAGCTGCTGAGCGCCAGCGCTTTCCGGCCGCGGTATCGACTTCCGAGGACACCGGACTTGCCGACTTTGGCGATGTCGAAGTCGACGAGCTGAACTCCGTGTTGGTCGTACAGATCAGGTATTTCGTCTGTTTTCGCTTTGCTTCGAGGTAGCAGCGAGGAGCCCCTACCGAACCAGCGCTTCTTCGTGGGGGCCTTGTCGGTGTTCTCTCCGGTGGCAGCGCTGTCCACAGCGGTGTCGGCATCCGGGTCAGTGACCCGACGGCCAAGGTCGTCGACGAAGATTCGTTTGCCGGCCGAGTCCTGCAGCTCGTTTCCTGCCTCGTCGGACGCTACGAACACTCCGTCGCGGTGATTGAGCATCCACTTGTAGACACGCTCGTCACCGTCGTAGTCCCAGTTCGGGTTTGGTGCGATTGCAGATTCGAGCACGGGTGCCACAACGCTGGCGTGGTCCTTCTCCATACTCGGCCGGTGCATCTCATCCTGCGAAACTGGTTCAGGGCTTCTCCCGAGCAGCTGGTCGACACTGGCCCGAATGGAATCTCGTGCGGGGTTGTACATGCCGTAGATACGACGCACCGGGATCCGCTTGTCGTCGCGTGCGGGATTGAACCCGTCTGGCAGAACAACCGCGAGCCGGCCATCCAGTTCGGCGTCTTGCGACACACTCGCCCCTTCCGTCATGATGAGGCATCACTGCAGGTAAAGGCATGAATTTAGGCCCTCTGTCTGTGATGCAACTCCGATGCTGGAAACGATAGAGGACGGTGTTCCGGTCATCGCCGGATTTTGTAACTGCCATCCCTCATGCAGAGGGGGCGGCTGCGGGTAACACGCGATTCCGAATTCCTTGACCTGCGGTTCTTGCCTGCACGAGGCAGGCTGCCTCGCTTGAGGTGATGCGGCGTGGCTTCTCTTGGCGCTCGTTCTCGGCATCACGCTCGTATCCTTCAACCGCGCGGATTTCGTTCCGACGAACCCGGCGGCCGCGCGGGCTGCAGCAAGCGCATACGACGCGATCAACCCAGGGAGTGAACTTCCGCATGCGATCACGGCAAACGAGGACTGCGCCAACTACCCGGACTACCCGTGCTTCAATCCTGTGAGTTTTGCACTGACAAACGTCATTCCGGCATCGAACTCGAACTTGCGACCTGATTGGACAACGAGCTCACAGGCGTCAGTCCTCGTGACCTGGCGGTTTCCGGTCCTACGGATTTCCTCCTGGATATTCACCGCGATCCTTGTCGCTGGAGTGACCGGATTGCTTCGGAAGACGTGAGGCTGAGCGGGCAACGCCTCATGGAAGACGGCGATCCTCGCAACTGCTGGTGCGCAAGACTTTCCGGCGGAGGGATCGTGAATGGTATGAGATCAGTAGGGCCCAGCGTCGAAGGCCCGGGCCCTACTCGGCAAAGAACGCGAGGTCAGCGATCTCGCGGGTCAGATGCGATCAGGGCATCCCATCCAGCGGGGTCGGGCGCGGGTGGCACATCTTCGTAGACGTCAACGGTGGCGCCGGCATCGTAAGGGTCGGCGTAGAGATCTTCCGGTGGCGGCTCACTAACAGCGGAAACGTCCGCCGTGAACGATGTCGGTCCGGCCTTCGGTGTTACATCCACCTTCGCATCGGAATTGTCGACGATCTGATAGAGAAGCGAATCCGGCTTTGCCAGTTCGGCGTTGAGCCCTGCGCCAAGTTCGCGGGCAGCGTCACGCATCTGTTGGATCACTTCGGGATCAGCGTCGAATGGGTTGTAGCCATGGGCTGCTTCCAGGACTGTCACCATCTCCAGCACCTCGTACCAGTTGTTCGGGCCTTCCGGCGCGGTGGTGTGCACGGACTGCAGTTTCGGATCTTTGGTCACGAACAGCATTTCCCGCTGGTCTCGGTCCAAGGCTTGTGCGGTGCCGACCGGGATGCGATTCTCCTGTTGCTCGGCGCCACGCACCTTCTTCGATTCCGATGCCCCAGTGAACAAACG
>NZ_LVCT01000438.1:0-4851 GCF_001647205.1 Rhodococcus sp. EPR-134 | reverse complement strand
TTCCGATCTGCAGTACAAACAGGTTGGCGATCAGCCCCAACAGTCGTTGCAACCACACTCCCTTCCCATCATCGATCGTGCGGATGTCCGACAGGGACTGGGTGGATACGACAACACGAATGCCGACGTCGGCGCTCTTGTTGATCAGGTTGATCAGGGCCTCCGCTGATGCTTGATTCGCTGCTGAGCCGAGTTCTTCGATCTGTACGACGAACGGTGGCCACGGGGTGCTGTCGGCACCGCCAAGAGGTACACCGAGGAATGCGGCTACCGCAGCCTGCCGACCTCGTAGGGTCGCCACCGCATTCTGCAGATCCAGCAGGATCATCGTTCCCATCATGGCGGCGAAATCCGGATAGATCTGCGCGGGCAAACTGAAAACTACGATTTCACCGCGCAGAATCGCACGAATCAGGTCGATTTGACCGGCAGGCGCTCGACCGGTGCCGAAGGTTCCGGGATAGAACGCCGAGGAATTGACGTAAGTGGAGGCCAGTTCGCGAGTGGAAGAGACGGCTTTCGCGACAATGCTGCCTGATTTCTTCAACTCCGCGCTGACCGCCTGCACCCGTCCGCGAAGCGAGTCGATCCGAACCTCCGCATCACGTACGGACAGGTGCGGGTAGTACTTGAGCACTGTGCCGATGCTGAGTGCTTGTGCTTGCCGCTCCAACTCCCCGTCGGTCGCCGTCGACAGCATCTTCGTCAGCACTTCCAGCGAAGAGATGCGGGTCTTGCCGTCTTGGCCAACAGTCCTGTCGAAACCAGTCAATGCTGCTATGTTCCAGGCTAATTCGCTGACCTCCTGCGCTGACCTTAGGTAGGCGGCGGCGTCACCGTCTCGCGGTACGGATTTGAGAAACATCTCGGCTTTGGACTTCCCATTGCCCCGCGCCAATCCGTCATAGCGTGCGGGGACTGGCGGCGCATAGGGATGCAGTTGCGGGTACTCGCCGCTGCCATTGGGCGGAAGCAGGGAGAAATGGAGGAACGATCGGCCCTCTTGCTGTGCGAGCCGGGCCTTCTCCTTTACGACCGCGTCGTCGCCTTTGTAGTCGATCGTCACCGAACCACCGCCAAAAGTCCGAACTTGCTGGTCGCTGATCGACGACGCCAGTCGGGTCTTACCCGTGCGGGATCCGCCGACGATGAGCGTGGCGTTCTTAAAACTATTGAGGGGGCGAAGTACTGGCTGCCCGTACCGTCCGAGGCCAACTGCGACAACCGGCCCTAAGCGAGATTTCCACATATCAGCCCCTCAGGTAGTGCCCGGAGGCAACTTTGTTTCGTTCGATGTCACGGCGCCGACGATCGAGGATCCCCACGGGCCGCATGTTGGAGTGCTCCGCGCCTTCGATTCGGCCTCTTAGTGCGCGTGGGCGGCTACGGAACAGCACGATCAAGACGGCGGCGAGCGCGAAACCTACTGGCACGCCGAACCACAACTGGGTCCAGATGACGTGCAGGATGCTCATGTCAGCATTTGCCCGCGACCAACCGAGTAGGCCTGAACTGTCTGGCGGTAGATTTGCGGCCGGCGTATGGAGCCAGATCCGGGTGGTGAAGGACGTCGACCAGTACAACCAGGTAGTCAGGGAGAAGCCAGCGGCGGCGATGCCGATGATGGCGGTCACCGCCGCCCATATCGTCCACATCTTGACTCGGACACGCCGGATCTCGAATGCCAAGACTGCGAACACGATTGCCACGACAACGCCGGGAACCGCGGCGAGAGCTGCGAGGGCCAGCACCGCTGCAATCAACCGTGCCTGTGCGTTCGAACTCGACCCCGATTCCCGATCGCTGTCCGCGCCAATCGTTTTACCCATGAATTTGCGAACCTCCCGAATGCGGTGTGTCTCCGATTTCGCGATCATTCCACGAGGGGTTCCGGTGCCTGGCGGATTCGCATCGCTGCTGGTCCGCCTGTGTTGAGGGGCCGGGCAATTCGTGCCGCACTCTCACGAACCATTTTCAGATAATGGTGTGTCGCTGCAGCCCGCAGCGGAAATCAACCCATAGCCTTATCCGAAAGGTGTCGGCAGTGATGTAAAGTCACCGACATCGGAGATGAAACCACCATCTGAGAGGCGTGCCATGCCTGCAAATTGCAGCGCGGCCGGTAGCCGCGGACGACCGTCCAAGGGCGACCGGCAGTTTATTGCCACCCGCGTCCGCGCGGATGTCGATTCGTCGATCCGATCCATCGCCGACAACACCAAGACCCCGTTCGGTGACGTCGTGGGCACCATGCTGCTCATCGGCACCCGACACATCGACCAGTTCGACGAAGTCTTCAGGGAACTGCTACCGCTGACACGCACCACTGTCGACGGCCAGGTGCAGTTCGACCCGAGCGCCCATGACGCCATCACCAGCATCACAGGCCGCGCTCCGACCCCCGTCGAAACCCGCGCCCGCGAAATCCGCTCCGCGCTCTCCCCTCACGGGAAGATCCCGATGATGCTCGTGTTCTCGACGCTCCTGACCATCGGCGTACGCAACTGCGAGGGCGATGCCTTCACCGGTGCGCTCGCCGACATGTACGAACTCGCACTCGACCCGAAGCTCGCACGCAAGATGCTGAGTGAGAGTTCGATTCCCCGCCGTCTCGAAGAGCAGGGGGTATTGGCGCTGGCTATCTAGTCTCTGCGCCGATGACGGCGCCCCAATAACTCAATATTAGGGCACCACAGAATCAAGCATCTCAGGGGCGAAAACACACCCTGACATGCACGAAACCCCGCTCTTGCAGGAACGGGGTTTCGAGTATTCGAGTTAGGTCGGCCGAGTTGGAGCTCGGTGATCCGACATGGTGTCCCTCCCACCAGAAGGGACTCACTTGCTACGTGATGTCCAGGGTACAAGCACGCCCCGGTGTGCGTCCACTTCCCTGCCCAATTCGGGCGGGTCGGTCACACCTACCGACCCCGACAACTGCACATTCGCTACCGCCGTTTTCGACACGGTGCGCCGCTGGTCGCCGCGCCTCACCATCCGCGTCGACACCGCCGGCGAACACACCTACGCCCCCACCCGGATGCCTTCCCAGGCACCGGAGGTGCCGTGGGCTCTCTACCTCGCAGACTCGCGCGGCCGCTTCCGGTTGCTGTGCCTCGACTTCGACGACAGGCAAGGTAACCAGCCCGGCGCTGCACGCAGAGCCGCCGAACAAGTCAGTCGTCGACTACACCAACTCGACACCCCACACCTACTCTGCGCCTCCGGCGGCCGCCACAGTCGGCACCTGTGGATCCGACTCTCCGAGACCGTCACTGCCACTCAAGTTCGTTCACTCGCAGCGGCGTTCACGCAGAAGTACAAAGACACCTTCGACGCCTCCGGCCTCCTCAACCCCACATCCGGTTGTGCGCGCGCACCTGGATCACCCCACCGCTACGGCGCGCCATCACAGCCACTGAGAACCGCCGGCCGAACCGCCGCCGACGCACTTGCGTGGGCCGACACCGGCGCTGACCCCAGCGTCGTCGACAACCTCACCGCATGGGCGGGCGGCACCATGCCAGCTTCCACGCGCACCGACCGCCATCGCGATTCCGTCACACTGACGAAACGGCTGCGGACAATCGACTGCACCCGCGGAATGATCCCCGGCACCACACGACCACTCCCCGAACACATTCGGGCTCTCGCAAACACCGCCCCAACCGCATCCGCCGACACGTCCCGAATCTCGTGGTCCATCATGTTGTCTGCCGCGCACGCACACTGGTCCCTCGACGACATCACCGCCGCGGCGCTCACCGACCAACTCCCCGGACTCGAACACCTCCGCACTGAACCTGGCGGCGCTGGACATGGCGGCCGCAGAACACGGAAGACCCCCCACGCTCACATCGCACACCAGTGGGAGCGCGCCCTGAACGCGGTAGCAGCCGCACCAGCTACTCCCAAGGCCGACGCCCTCAGTCATGCACGCAAACACGTCCGTGCCGCGCTGGCGGCCGCCGAGAACACGCCATTCTTCCGTGGATCTGCACAAGGCTTCCGCCGGTGGGCAGCACTCGCAGTGATCGCAGACCTCATGTACCGAGCTGACAGCACCGACGACTTCGAACTCGACGTACGCCGCTGGGCAATCGCGGCCGCCACTACCAAAACTATCCTCGCCACCACGGTCTGGGAGCTCATAGATGCCGGCTGGCTCGTAAGAACCCGCCCACATTCAGGCCCGAAGGCCGCCGCGTACCGGTTAGTCATACCTGCAGTCCAGGGGGTCGGACACAAGGTTACCCACCCCCTGCCCCTCGCTCCGGAACACGCTCTCGAGAGGTCCCGGGCATACCTCAATCACTTGGGTCGTGATGTCTGGCAACACCACAAGCTCGGACCTGTAGCCGCGATGGTCCACTGGACCCTGAGCGTTGCCCCGGAATTGTCTCGGGCTCGGCTCCGACATACGACGGGCGTTTCGATCGACGTGTTTGAGGGAGTTCTGACCGTGCTGACGGCGAATCGTCTGATCCATCGCGGGCAGGCGGTGAACCGCGAGCGCGTGTATGCAGGTGTCGCAGGCTATCTGGGTGTCTCAGGGATGCTAGAACGTAGACAGACCAGGTACCGCCGCGAGTCGAAAGTCTGGGCGTGGTGGTGCAGCGAGATCGAATGGCGCGCAGCACCAGCGACGGCGAAACCGTCCTCTCCGGTGCGAGATCTGTACGGGCGCTTCCCGACCTATAGCGGCGGGCACTGCGATTGGTCAGCCGCAATGCGCCGAGTCGCGGCTGTAGAAACACAATGCGCGAAGGCCTCGACACACACAACTACGAGCACACCGTAAGACCCACCAGCGGATGAGTGCCGCAAGTCCGAACGTGAGTTCATACTGTT
>NZ_LVCT01000437.1:0-5151 GCF_001647205.1 Rhodococcus sp. EPR-134 | reverse complement strand
AAGAGCGGCTGCAACACGAACTAGCCTTGCGTCGGCGAGCGAACCGCATCCCTGGCCGCCGCGGCTCAGACGGTAAAGGTGCACGTCGACAGCAGCGCCACACTGCTGCCGCCGACTGGGCCTGACACGTCGTTTTCAACGACGACTGTTCTCGCTCCTGAGGAGAAAATGATGCCACGACTGGCATACACCGCAGCCGGCACATTGGCAGCGTGCAGCAGTCCCCTACCCCATCACTGAGATCGGCGCGTCCACGACGCTGTCCGCAGCGCCGGAAACAAGCCAGTTCGCCCGGCCCCGATCTTCCACGACGAAGGCCGCACCGTATCCGTCGCACTGAAACCCGGTAGCAGTTCCAACGCGATTTGCACCGGATGGAATCCGCTGCAAATCGCCGCCCCTGTTGAGGATCGGAGCTAGAGGTTCACCCGAAATACGGGGGCCTGTTGAACGTGTCTCGAAGAGTTGGGTATTGGCGTGACGGCTGCGGACGTTCTCTGCGGTTCGTCCTGGACATGTATTGCTCGAGCGTGGCAGACCGTTGTGCAGCGGTGTTTTCATCGGCAGTGACTATTGGTGCGATGCCGGCCAACCTCTCACGAGCGGATACCAGGTCTGCAAATCGAGACGTGTACGTCAAAATACGCACACTCGCTTCGATCGGCGACGCCGGATCTAAACGATGACCATTGTCTTCGTACAAGCGTGCCTCGTCAGCTCCGGACAGTGCCCATGACAGCGTGTCTACCTCGGCGGAGGACAGAGCGAGGGCGGGATCACGCAGAATTTCATCGGCTAACAGATGGATCTGTTGGATCCGGAAGGTCCACTCATCGGTTGAGGCGAAGAGCACCAGCCGTATGAACTCCCGAAACTCCGGGTTGTCAGTGTCGAGAATGGTTGCAAATCTGGTGTGAAAGTCGTCAAGGGCGTGGGAATCCGATACGAAATCAGCGCTATTTTTGCGTTCCTCAATCAGTCGATAGGAGTGGGATTGAAATGATTTCGCGAGCCTTACGCCACGGCCCATAGGGAGCGGCCATAGGACTCGGGTGACGTCTGAGTACCCTTCGGTGAAATATCCCGCCATCTGGCCGCGGAGCAGAATATCGAGTTTTTCGAACAAGAACAGTATCGCTGTCATGCTTGCAGCCTGCCCAGGGAAATCCGCCCAAAACTCACCCTCATCGATGTTCCAGGCTGTCATCAGACCTATCACGTAGCGGTCTCGTTCGGGGCCGTAAGAGGAAGGAAGGGCGTCGATTTCTGGACGAACCAACGTATCTATGAAGGATGTAAGCCGTGCTTGCAGGATCTCTTCGGATATGTCCGGGCGCGTGCTCATGATTCCTCCGTGGTGCCAGTCTCGATGAAAATCCACGGCATTTCAAAGGCTTTGGAACTTTTTGGTGCTAGTTCGGCGGCGCGCGGTTTACAGACCGTAGTGTGGGAGGTCTCATCGATCGATTCGTCAACAAAATCCGTGTCGTATCGATCGGTGATGACTACGTTGTCCGGATTAGCCCACACGATCCGAGCTTTCAGCGCCTCACACCCAGGCTCCTTCACATACATTTCTGTTCGTCGCCGAGTCCTTTCCAAGACCTCGGAACCGGGTTGAAGATCGCTGAACGCCGGTGCTCGTCGGAGAAATACCTCGAGAGCGCTCCACACTGAGGACGCAGCCTTCATTGCTCCAAGAGCACCGGATGCCTGAAATCCCGCACTGGCAGGGCTGAACATTCGAGTCTGTGCACTCAAAATGGGAGGCCTCTTTTCAGCGGGAGAGCCGTCCTCTCTCCATTTCTGCGCGGCGTCTGCCAGTGCCTGGCGAACTATCAGTCCGCCCAACGAGTGCGCGACCAGAAACAGCTCCTCGTACTCGGCCGTGATGTCCGTCCGAAGGGCACCAGCGCTGGTGTTGAGCGCTGCGGCGTTGGGTTTCGGAAAGAAGTCACCAATCGATCTCCGGATCCGGTCCGCTACACCTTTTGGGTTCTCTTTCCGAGACTTATAGCCAATGAACAGCATGTCGGCTTCGAGCCACCATTCTCGCTCGCCCGAGTCAGGGAAATTTTTCCAAGTCCCGATGGCGTTACCACCGAAACCGTGCACGAACACAATTAGTCGTTTGACTTTCCCAGAGTGACTGGATGCGTAGAACGTCCAGCCTTTGTACTTTTCCAGAGCGACCACTGAGTGATGCATTCGTTGATCTTTCCTTATCCGCAGAGTCGATGTAGCTCAGACGTCGGCTCCAAACCCACCTCGTCGATCACTGCGCATGTGTCACAGGTAGTCCGAGATTCGGCTGTCCTCGCGTCAATCGGCGGCAGAATTCGAGGTAGTTGCGTGTCTGCATCCAGCGGTTGAAGGTGAACTCTGGATACGCATGTTTTTGATTCCACGGTCCGGTTGCCGCAGTCGTGTGAGCCGGTTACGTGGCTTTGTCGAGCGATTGGACGATGATGGAGCGTGCTGCGAGTTCGTCTTCGAGATCTATTCGGAGGGACTCGTCGAGACCGTTGTCTGCTACAACCCAGTTGTGGTACACGGCCGTCCACAGGAATTTGAATCGCACATGGCTGTTGGTGGGCGTGTCTAGACCTTTGGTCACCATGGCTTTGTGGGCGGGGATTACCTCGTCACGCCACATCACGTACTCGGCCTCGTCGGGACATGTGAGGTAGTTCAAGAACACGAACGAGTAGGTGTCATATCCAGCTGTGAAGGTCGTGTGTCCAAGCGTCTGGTACAGCGAAGACATCTTGGGATCTTGGTAGTAAGGCGCATCCAGTTCATATGCCTGCACCATCCATTCCGGGAGCTGAATGGCAGGAACCACTGTTCCCTTTTCCTCGCCCATCACCGCGTCGATGAGGCCGTCTCCGATGATCGTCCAGGCGTCCGCATAGACGGGCCCGACCCGGACAGCGCCACGGAACAATCGCCCATGCCCGTGCACCAACCTAAGCAGATGAATCTGAAGACTGAACACCATGTCCATCAACCAATCCAAGGCTTCGTGAGCTTGCTCAGCGGCCCCAGCACCGGCTGGAAGTCTGTGCTCAGCCAATGCAGCAAGTGTCTCGATATGCTTTGGAGGTAGTGGAATCGCTACTGCCACGTTGTCTGTGAACGTGACAGCCATGGGAGGTTGCGGCGTTTCAGGTCCGCCGATTAGGCCTCGATAGAGGTCGAGATCTCCTCGGAATTCGTTGAACTGACGTACCCAGTCCCTGACAAACTCGAGCTTTGTGGCGTCTGATTCTTCTTCCCAAAACGCCTTGGTTGCGAGAGCGTCGATGTAGATGACGATCGACTCAGCCATGATCGGCTGACCGTTCGCATCATGGTAAGCATCAGCCACTGTCACGGCTTCTTCACTCGCGGCAGCTGTCTGGTCGGTCATATTCTCTCCCAAGAAGTCTCACATTTTGATGGCCGAACGTACCGCCTGACGGAAGGCTAGTCGGCCGGCAGAACGAATACGACCAATTCGAAAACGATCAGCCTCGAACCAAACGACGGCAGATTTCGAGGTTGTCTGCCGTCCTGATCCACCGGGCAAAGGTATACACGGCACGCTTGTCAGCAGGTATCTGCGCCTCCCACAACCGTCGCCACCGAAGCCACGTCCGGTAGTCGCACCGGTACTGCGGTTCGAGGTTGCGTTGGTCCAATGCGTACTGCACTCCGGTGTCTTCCGACGTCGCCGCGATCACCCGAACGGGTAGTTTGTCAGTCTGTTTCGACCAATCGAAATTCTGTGCGTACACATCCGGCATCAGCTTCTGCAGAAGGCCATCCTGATGCCCACCGCTGATGAAGTTCGTCGTTCCTTGCAACACCACCCGCACCTCCGGTGACACCACCCATCGGCAGTGCCGGAACTGGCCGCGTCGAAGCCGCTTCCCCGGTGCGCCATTGGCGTCAACGATGTCTTCAACGGAAGGCAACGACGACCGGTAACCGTCGACGAGCATCTTCATGCGTGCCTCCGATTTCGTCGCGACTTCCACCTCGACCGCAGCCAACTCACCCGACTCCAACACCTCGATGAAATCAGGGAAACGCAGACCTGAACGCTGCGGCGAATACGGTGCCACACGGTTGTCCCAGTCAGTCCGAACCGGCAACCCCAACCACGTGTTCCTCTCCCCCACAACCGTCGTCCCGGCCGGCCCCTCATCGATCAATGTCAGCCGCGACGGGACAACACCGGCCGCGACGCCATCCGACGAATAGTGCACCCCCACCGACTGCAAAAACCGATGCGACTGGCTCTCATCGCGGGCCTCCAGCATCCGAATCTGGCGCTCCGAAATCACCGTGCGTCCACGAGCTCGAGCAGCCAACGTCTGATCCGCAACCAACAACCGATGCAACAGATTCGCAGGCACCGTCATGTGCCCACGCAACGACGAATGCGACACCGGAAACTCCGCCGTCTCCAACCCCACCGTCTGACCATCAAGCGTCGGAACCAACACGACACCAGCCCACGGCTGATCCTGATTCCGCGTCAACAAACCAGCGTCCTCCATCGACCGAACACGATGCCGAGCCGTGCTGATCTTCCCCCCGTAAAACCAATGCGCCGCCTGCCTCAACGACACCACACCATGCAGCGTCATGAACCGAAGCAAGTCCTCATCCGCAGGCTTCCGACGCCACCCCGCCGGCCCCTTCCCACCCGGCTTTCCCCGCCGATCCGCCGGCACCGCATCAGCTGCGAACCGTCGCCGCGACCGAGCACGTTTCCACTCGGACACAGACTCCGGAGTCGCCAAAACTTCACGCTCCCAGGACTGCACAACCGAAACCAACGTCTCACCTCTCACCGCAGCGGCACTGCCCACACCCTACAGAACCAACCTCGCCGAAACCCGGACCTCAACCCCGACACCAGCTGTCGAGAACAACTTTCGGGCAAAAATGCTGCAACCAGCAACTATTATCGGAAAACCCCGACACTCAGCCCCCCGAGAAAATTGCTGACTAACCCCCACAACCGCACGTCACACACACCACAGATTCGCTTCGCTGTCTGGGACTGTCTGAATAACGGTGGATCCGGTCCTTGATTCAACACGCCGAGCTGAGCTTGGCGGGAAGGATCGACGATGACCGAAACACTTGATCCCATGG
>NZ_LVCT01000436.1:0-16451 GCF_001647205.1 Rhodococcus sp. EPR-134 | reverse complement strand
CGCAGTAGCGCTGTCGGACCACGCCGCCATCGTGCCGACCGCTCCGAGGCCCAGGACCATGCCCAGTGAGAGCACGGCCCGGGTCCGTATCCAACCGGTCTCGCCCAGACGGCTTCGCATCCGCGCCCCGAGACGCGCGTCGCCGCCCGATTTCTGTTCTGTAGACATTCTGCTGTCCTATTTCGATTCGGAGGTTGGTGCCGATGGATCGGCGGGCAATACCGGCGCGCCGAGTTCAGGGCCGGAAAGAGTCGGGTCTGTGCCACTTTCGTCGTCACCGGCCTTGCCCCGCTTGTCGCGGATGCCACTGACGACCATCCACACGGCATATACAGCCAGGCCCGCAGCTACGCCTGTGGTGAGAATCGAACGCGATTGCCCGTTGATCACCGAGTTCACCCGGCCCAGATACGGCACCGAGTAGATGACCCGACCACGGATCTGCTCGGGCACCAGCGACCACGAGTCGGCGACGGGGTTGTTGTCGCCGCGAGTGTGGATGCGACGCTCCCCTTCCCCCGTGTAATAGATGCCTTCGATGCGGTGGGTGACCACCGCTGGATCGCCGGAGACGGGCTGGAACGTGATCACGTCCCCGGTGGTCAGATCCTCGTTGGGGGTCGGCTTGACCACGATGAGCGTGCCAGGGGGCATGGTCGGTTCCATCGAACCGGTGAGAACCGTGTACGCGGTGGAGCCGGTGAGTCGAGGGATAACGACCATCACCGCGAGAATGCCGACCATCAGCAGCAGCAGTACCCACGAGACGATGGTGCGAGTCCACCACCATAGGGTGGTCTTGTCGTCTCCGCCTTGTTCGGGATCATGTTGCCGCTCAGATGTTTCCACGTGTGCGCTGTGCCGGGGTCGATACTCGGCACGTTCGCCTGCACGCCGGCTTCTCGCGGTGACGGTCATGACTGGCTCACTGAGCTTGCGTCGAAAGTGAACGTCGCGTTGGACTGCTGGCTCGCTGCCGCGCCCTGGCCCAGCGTGGCCCGCAGGCACAACACCTGCATCTGCCCGGCCGGAACCAGCTGTTCGGAAAAGGCCGCGCCGTCCATGGCACCGTTGTAGAGCTCAGTGCCCACGTCGCCAGTGGCGGTGCAGGCCGCCTCGTTGGCTACCTTGGCCACGCGCAGGCTCAGCGGCGGTGGGGTCGCGCCGTTGAGTACAACATCGGAAAGCACGTAGTTCATCTGCACGTTGCCGGAGTTGATCACCGGCAGTGGCATCTGAATGCTGTCGCCCGGGCCCTTGTTGTCCAACTTGAACCCATCGAGGTTGAACTGCTTGACCCCTTCTCCGCCGGCAGAGATATCGAGCATGCCTGCCTGGATAGTGCCGCCGGTCGATTCTGCGGTATCGCGCCACAGCGCGCCGGTCTGCTGCACCGAGACGAACCCGATGAGCAGAACCGACGACGCTGCGATCGCCCATTTGTATTGGGTCTTCACGTGACCTTCTTCTGGTTACGGATTAACTACGGGGTGAGCGTCTGCTCGAGGGTGACCGAGGCTCCCGACAGCGTGGCTGCCTGGCCAGCGCCGTCCGTGTTGGTGGTGTCCGGCTTGAACGTGATCGTCGTGGTGATATCGCGCGTGCCAGTGCCCGCGGAGACGCTCGCGTTCTGACCACCGGCAGTCGCGACCTCCAGCTTGCTCGCGAGAGCCCCGGAGATTCCGCCGACGGTAGGTGTCAGCGTCGCCTTCAGGTTTGTGCCGACGAGGGTGTAGTTGTACGTGGCGGTGTAGGTGAGTACGTCACCGGGGACAATTTTGTCGCTGGCCGGGTTGAACGTGTTCGCGCCGAGCTTCCATACGCCGGAGCCGGCCGCTTCGCTGATCGTCATCGAGCCGGCATTGACGGTCTGGCTTCCGCCAGCGCCGGTCGACGCGTTCCACGCAGCCATGGTTCCGGCACCACCTGCGAGCAGAACAGCAGCCGCACCTGCGGCGATCGCACCCTTTGTGGTCTTGTTCATCTGGTATTCCTCCTGTGCAGTTCGCGGCGGGACATCCGACGCGCTTGGTTGAGCCCGGGCCGTGCGGATGTGCACTCCGGTGAAACAGCCCCAGGAAGGGGCATGGGAAATGAAGCCGCCGAATTGAATTCGGTGACCGAGAAGGTTGGCGATGCGCGGAGATGGTCGAGATCGCCCCGTGCATCGCGAGGTCTAAGTGGCCGGTTGGGCCGGAGTGGTTATCCGCCGAGGCTGCCGAACAGGTCGAGACTTCCGAGCGAACCGGTGCTACTTCCGAGCGAACCGCTGCTGCTGCCACCTGGATCGGTGGTTTTCGCCGTGACCTTGACCGTGACCGCCGTGGAGGCGGGGCTGGTCCCACCCGCATTTGTCGCCGTGGCGGTGATCGGATGACTGCCGGGCGTGGTGATCGTCAGGTTGCAGCTGAAGTTCCCACTCGTATCCGCGGTGGCGGTGCAGGTGGCGCCGCCTCCGGTCACGGTGACGGTACTGTTCGGCTCTGCCTTGCCGGAGACCTTGACGGGTGTGCCCGCCTCTACTTCGGCCGAACCCAGAGTCAAACCGGTCGGCGCACTGGGAGCAACAACGACGGGCTCGCCCTCCACCAGGACGAGACCCCAGCCGGGGTTGATCTCGTATCCCTGCAAAACTTCGCCGGCAGGGATGCCAATCATGAAACCAGCCATCACGTTGGCGTTCTGTGCGAGAGGCGTTTTCACCAGCTCGATCCGCGTCGACGAATTCGCATTCGGCCCGATCACGAACTGCTGGCCGACCTGGCCGTCGAGCTTGCCCCGCACTGTCGCAGTGCCGCCGCCCGAGACGGACCAGCTCTCACTGAAAAGAGTGAGCGTGGCAGGAAGGTCGCAGACATTACGAACGTTGAAGGCCAACTGCGTGCCCTCGTCACCGGGGATCGGGATGTAGTCGGTTCCACTGGGATCGAAGGCCGCCGGCTTCACCCAGGGTCCACCGTTCTGGGACATCTCCAGGCACTGGTCAGTGATGTCGTCGCCCGGGGCGGCCGCGGCGCTACCAGGTGCAAGCAGCGCACCCGAGGTCGCGAGGAGCAGTGCAGCCGGCAGAGCCGCCAACACAGCAGTGGCGCGCCGGGGGAGACGGGATTCTCGTCCGTCCCCGACCGGGAAAAATCGAGGCATGTGAAGACTCATTTCGTCTGTCCCGTTGCCGGGCATTGGGTGAAGAGATGGCGGAACGAGGTACATCCGCCATCGGTGCCAAACATGTTGCAGAAAGCTTGCGAGCCGAACCGTGACGCTGTGCATGCCCTCGCTCATACATAGCAACCGCTCCGCTTCGGATCAATTTTTATCACACGTATCAGCTTTTGTGGCGGTTTTACTGGTCAAACGTTCAGAAGGAATTTCAACATCCCTCAAGGGCTAATTCTGCACCCTGACCAGTACCGTTAGAAATAGTTAGCTGCGCATCGCAACTATTTACCAAAAAGCGTTCTGCGATCGAACGGGCGATTCGTTCCTATCCAAACAAGAACAAGTTCTAGATGCTCTTGGTATGTCCGGGAATCCACGAACGAACTCGCCGAGAACAGCGACCCTCGAGCAAACAGAAAGATCGAGCCGTTTCGAGACCCCCGCATTTCGTCCACTAGCGCCACGGACACGGGCGCCATCGATCGCTGCGCCCCGCCGGATCGTCCGGCCAGGACAAACTCTCGCGCGCTCCGAAACCAGCACTCCACCAATAACTTTGTCCGACCATCGAATCGCGACTGCCCGTGCTGCATCCAAAGCTGTGGGCCAGGAAGCAAATTCGCTCCCCGGCCCACGTGCATCTACAGTTGCGAAGCCGGTAAGGAGTTGACTACCGGCACCCAATCCCAAGGTAAAACGACGAGCATCTACGCCCCGAAGACGGTCTCACCTCCGACAACCGTGCGCAGGACCGACAGTTCATTCAAGTCTGTCGAATCGCTGCGCAGCGGATCTCCGTCGAGCACAACAAAATCCGCCAAAAGTCCCACCGCTATCCGACCTTTGTCCGATGACTCACCGGTGAGACGAGCGGCTGCGCTTGTGTAGCCGGCCAGCGCCTCGGACGCGGAAACCCGTTGCTCCGCACCCAGAACGTGACCTTCTCGCGTCACACGATGTACGGCGGTGTTCATCGTGAAGAGCGGGTTCACTGGAGTGACAGGGCAGTCGCAATGCAGCGCGTAGGCAAGCCCCGCCGCCACGACCGACGCCACGGGGCTGATCCGCTCGCCGCGACCCGGTCCGAGAAAACGATCGCGGTGCCGGTCACCCCAGTAGTAGACGTGGTTCACGAAGATCGACGCCACCACCCCGAGTTCGACCATCCGCGCGATCTGATCTTCCCGCACCGTCTGAACGTGCTCGAGTCGATGCGAAACTTCGATGTCCGGGTGCGCCGTCCGTGCCGCTGCAATTGCGTCCAATGCAAAATCGATGGCCTGATCACCGTTGGTATGAATCGCAACGTGTCGGCCGACAGCGTGATGTTCCTCGACGAGTGCCCCGAGCGCACCTGCCGGGATTGCCATTCCGCCGCAGTGGCATCCGCCCAGATCGTGGTACGGCGCGGTCAGCGCAGCGGTGTGCAACTGAATCGACCCGTCCGAAATGAGTTTGACGCCGCCCACACGAACTCGCTCGGTCGGATCGGCGAGTTCACCCAACTGATCGTGAACCCCGTGGCCGAGATAGAGGCGCGCACGCAGCCTCAAGTCACCATCGGCGTCGAGTTGCCGGTACGCCTCGTACACCTCGGCCGTGACGTACATGTCGTGGAAACTCGTCACGCCCACCGACGCCATGACTTCCTGCGCCCGCAGCATCGCGATCTTGGACGCATCCGGGTTCATATCCGGAACAAGTCCGTGCACCAGAGACATTGCCGGAACCTCGCACAGTTCACCGGTGGGTACACCGTCGCTGTCTCGAACGATGACACCACCCTCCGGATCGACCGTGGTGGCATCGATCCCGGCCTTCTCCAGTGCGACCGAGTTGACATAGATTCCGTGAGCAGACAAGTGCCGCACCAGAATCGGATGATCGGTGGAAGCCTTGTCCAGATCAACCGCGGTCAGGCCTCGATCTTCCGCCACGAGGCTGTCGTCGAAGCCCCACGCTTCGATGGGCTCGCCAAGTGGTGTGATCGCGGCCCGCGCGGCCAACGCCGTGATCAACTTCTCGATGGTCGGGCACGTATTCGTCGTTGCGTCGACCCCACTGAGCATCAAACCCCACATCATCGGATGAAGGTGCGTCTCGATGAACCCCGGCACAACCACCGCTCCGGCGAGATCGACAACGGAGGTTTCGGAATCGGTCAGCGCCGAGATCTCGGCGTCAGTTCCGAGGGCGACAAATCTGCCGTCCTTGACTGCCACAGCGGTGGCGTTATCGCCGACCGCACCGTCCATGGCCCTGATGTCGCCGTTGATGTAGATGTGGTCAGCCGCCGTGGTCATACGCTTGTCTCCATTCGTTTTCCGACAACAGTCGTCGAGGATTTCTTCGCGGGTATCCGCGTCGCCACAACCACTCCGGCCAAAATCATTCCGGCACCCGCAAGTTGGACGAGAGTTGGGGTCTGTGCAAGCAGCACTGCGCCGAACAACAGTGCTGACGCCGATTGCAACACGAGGCTGGCGGCGACTGCACTTGCAGGCAGACGCTGACTGGCGCTGGCTACCAGCAGCCACCCGATCACCTGAGATACCAACGCGAGCAGCACAAGCCAGCCTTGAGCTACGAGCGAAGGGGTCAGATCCAAAGTTCCACTCACGAGGCCGTATGCACCTGCCGTGAGGGCAGTGGCTCCCGTCGAGACGAACATCGGCAACGCCGTTCTGCCCGCCGCCCGAGTAGCCAGACCCATGAGGAAGATGTAGACCGCGTACGCGCCTGCGGCGATCACGGCAAACGACACTCCGACAGCAGGATTCGACCCGGTGAGCGTTGTGCTCGTCCCGGCTACCAGAGCAACTCCGACAAAGAGCAACGGAAGGCTGGCGACCAGTTCCCGGCCGATCCGTTGGCGCAGGACAACGTAGCCGAGGATTGCGACGAACAGCACCTGCAAATTCAGGATCACAGTCGAAAGACCTGCCCCGATCGAATGAATCGACTCGTGCCAGAGCACCAGATCGATTCCGAGGAACGCGCCGGCAAGTAGAGACTTCACGATCCAGGGCGCCGAGACCGAAGGCCGGGGTGACCGACGACGCTGAACGAGCACGAGCATGCCGAGAGGGATGAGCGCATAGAGACACCGAAAGAATGCACCCGTCGACGGAGACACTCCTGAGAGTTCGTAGAGCACCGAGGTCAACCCGAGGATGCATGCACCGGTGACGACTACGCGCAGGTCACGACGGCGTAGTTGATCGCCGGACAGCTCGCGTGGCGATACTTCATCACTCATGGTGATAATGTATCACCGACGTGAAGCCTGTCATACAGGGAGGATGCGTGCATGAGAACTCCGGTTACCCGTGAACGCGTGATCGCTGCCGCAGCCGATCTGGTCGACAGCAAAGGCGCCGACGCTCTGGTACTGAGTCAACTCGCCGAGACCCTCGACGTCCGGCAGTCAGCGCTGTACAAACACGTCGACGGGGTCGACGACGTCCACCATCAACTCAGCCTCCTCGCACGCAGCCTTCTCGCCGAACAACTGCGTGCCGCCGCGGTCGGTCTCTCGCGCGACGACGCCGTCATGGCGCTCGCGGACGCATGGCGTGCGTTCGTCCGAGTACACCCCGGGCTCTACGCCATCACCGACCGCTACCCCACTGCTCCGCATCCCGATCTGGTCTCCGCCGTCGGCGAGGTGGTCGACGTCATCAACAAGGTGATCGCGGGATACGGTCTGAGCCCGGATGATTCGGAGCAGGCGGCGTGGTCTCTTCGCAGTGCGCTGCACGGCTTCTGCATCCTCGAATCGGTAGAGGGACAACCGGCCGGCACCGACCCGGATCGGGTGTATCGACGACTGGTCGAACTTCTCTGCGCCGGTATTGCTCGTATGTAGATACCGGCTCCTGTTATCGTCGGATGAAACAACACAGACCAAAAAGGATCAGACATGGTTGGTGAACTCGACATCTCCGGATAAAACCGGGCATGACGGCCACCGGCAGACGCCTCGGAGCGCTGCCGTCGTGGCCATGTTGTCGTTCACTTACCCGACTCTTCGCGGAGCAGCGTTGCCGCGCCCGCACAACACCTGAGGTCTATTCATGTCCGATACCTACATCGTTTGCTCGAATCTGTCTTTTGCCTGGCCGGACGACACTCCGGTCTTCGACGAATTGTCATTCACCGTGCCCGGCGGCCGAACCGGGCTGGTGGCCCAGAACGGCGTCGGGAAAAGCACTCTGCTCAGATTGATCGCCGGCCAGTTGCGGCCGCGCGCCGGCAGTGTGTCCGTCGACGGCGTTCTCGGATACCTTCCGCAGGACCTGCCACTGACGGGCGATCTGACCATTGCCGAGGTCTTGGGCATCGCCCCGACGCTCGCTGCGTTGGACGCAGTCGAATCCGGGGACACACGAGAAGAACACTTCACGACAATCGGGTCCGACTGGGATATCGAGGAACGAACGCGAGCCCAACTCGGTCGACTCGGTTTGGCCGACATGACGTTCGATCGTCGCCTCGACACTCTGAGCGGCGGGCAGGTCGTCTCGCTCGGACTGGCGGCGCAACTCCTGCGACGCCCCGATGTCCTTCTCCTCGACGAACCCACCAACAACCTCGACCTGGACGCGCGCCGCAGGCTTTACGACGTTCTCGACGACTGGAGTGGTTGTCTGTTGGTGGTCAGTCACGATCGAGGACTACTCGACCGCATGGACCGCATCGCCGAACTTCACAGCGGCGAGATCAGCTTCTACGGTGGCAATTTCACCGACTACGAAGCCGCGGCACGCTCGGCTCGCGAAGTGGCGGAGAAGAACATCCGCAACGCCGAGCAAGAGGTCAAGCGCGAGAAGCGCGAACTGCAGCAGGCCCGAGAACGTGCTTCGCGACGCGCAAGTAACGCTGCCCGCAATCTCGGGAACGCGGGCTTGCCCAAGATCTTTGCGGGGACCATGAAGCGCAATGCTCAGGAGTCGGCAGGCAAGGCCAACGAGACACACCTCGCCCGGGTCGACGCGGCGAAGGACCGACTCGACAAAGCGGGCCGCGCTCTTCGAGACGACCAGACGATTTCACTCGAATTGCCTGGCACACATGTACCCGCCGGCCGGACGGTGTTCCTCGGTGAGCGAATGCAATTCGCGTTCGGCGATCATGCGATCTTCGCCGACTCCGGAATCGACCTGGCCATTCGAGGACCGGAGCGTATCGCGTTGACCGGGCCGAACGGCGTCGGAAAGTCGACGTTGCTACGCATCGTCAACGGGGATGTGGCGCCGACTTCCGGTGAGATCACGCGAGCCGACGGTCGAGTGGCATACCTGTCGCAGAGGCTCGACCTACTCGACCCCGCACACACCGTCGCAGAGAACTTTGCCTTGTCTGCTCCAGGCCTACCGGCACCGGAACGCATGAACATCCTGGCGCGCTTCCTCTTTCGGGGTGCGGGTGCTCATCTTCCCGTCGCTGCACTCTCGGGCGGTGAACGACTGCGGGCTACATTGGCGTGCGTTCTCTTCGCCGATCCGGCCCCGCAGCTGCTTCTTCTCGACGAGCCGACCAACAACCTCGACTTGGTGAGCGTTGCTCAACTCGAAAGTGCCCTGAATGCATATCAGGGGGCGTTCGTGGTGGTCAGCCACGACGAGAGATTCCTGGCCGAGGTCAAGGTCGAACGCTGGCTCAGGCTCTCGGACGGCCGTTTGACCGAGGTCGCCGCACCAGGCGCAGTGGGCTGACACGAGAAGTGAACAGGCGAAAGGCCTTCACACACGATGTGTGTGAAGGCCTTCGTCTGCACTACTGGTCAAGGCGTCCTGGTGTACACCGGATCGTCGAAGGATCGACGTTGCGTCACCCAGTCCGTGGACAGGATGTTCTCGATCACGTCTTCACGGGATTCGTCGAACACGACAATCCGATCGGCGATTCGCCATTCACCGTGGCGCCTTTCGAACCTGTCGACGTAACGGCATTTGATCGTCGCAAGCGTCTGCACCGTATCCGTACCGGAACGCTCTTGCCGCAGAAAGCACAAACAGTACGACTCGCACTGAGCGACATCGCCGTTGACGTCGATCAGTATGTTGGAAATGCAGTGAATCGACGAGTCGATCGTCTTGTGTCTGAGCTTCATGTCTTCGATCAGCCCGTCGACGGTTCCGATGTAACCACCATGGTTGTCTATCGCGTCGTCGAAGTAGCAGAGGGCCACGCTGTCGAAATCCTTCCGATCGACGGCCCGAGCGTAGCGATACAGAACTTCGGTGATTTCTTGCTTGTCAGCGAGGGACACGGTCAGGCTCCTGTTCTACCCGATGATCAATCAACCTGCAGTTCAACACCCTTGGTCTCCTTGATGAAGAAGACCGTGACGAGGGTGATCACCGCACAGAAGACGAAGTATCCAGCCGGAGCGAGAGAGTTACCGGTCAAGCTGATGAGATAGGTGGCGATGAAAGGCGCGGTGCCACCGAGGAACATGTTGGTGACGTTGTTACCCAATGCCAGACCGCTGTACCGCACAGATGCTTTCAGCATTTCGACATAGGTCACGTACGAAGCACCGTTGACAACGGAAACGCAGATGAAGAGCACTGACTGACCGACAACCGCCTGCCAGATGCCAGAACCGGCCATCATCATGAACATCGGGATTCCGAGAACCACTGCGGCGGCACTACCGGCGAACAGCACCGGCCGACGCCCGTACTTGTCTGCCATGTATCCCGAGATCGGCAACGTGATGACGCCGAGAACCAGTGCAAGAGAGGTGGAAAGGAAAGCAACGCGCGACGAATGACCGCCGGTGGTCTGCAGGTACGTCGCGGCATACACCGAGGCGATGTAGTAACCGCCGGTGATGAGTGCGCCCAGCAGGATGATCTTGACGACGCTGCCACCGGAGGTGCTGAGCAACTCACGGATGGGAAGCTTCTTGGTCTCACCCTTGTCCTGCAGTTCTTCGAACTGAGGAGTGTCTTCCATCTGGCTGCGGATCCAGATACCGATGCCACCGATCAGCAGGCTGAGCAGGAACGGGATACGCCAAGCCCATTCGAGGATCTGCTCTTGCGAGAACACCGACGTCAGGCCGAGGGCCATGAGCGAAGCTGCCAGCGAACCCAGGTAGGTGCCGGTATTGACCATCGAGGTCTGCGTCGCACGCCACCGTTTGGGAGCGGACTCGGAGACGAACGCGTTGGCGCCGCCGAGTTCACCGCCGGCCGCGAAGCCCTGCAGGCAACGAGCCAGAACCAGGATGGACGTCGCCCACACACCCAACGTGGCGTAAGTCGGCAGCAGGCCCATTCCGGCTGTCGCGAGAACCATCAGGAGGATGGTCCAGGACAGCGCGTTCTTGCGGCCGTACTTGTCGCCGATGTGGCCGAAGAAGATGCCGCCGGGCACGCGTAGGAAGAAGGCCACGGCGAATGCTGCAAAGGTACCGAGCAGTGCTGCGTTCGGGTCATGGGAAACGAAGAACAGCGCGGCGATCGTCGTGGCCATGTATCCGTAGATACCGAAGTCGTAGTACTCGACGACGGTACCGACGATGGCCGCGCGAATTACCTTCGTCGTCGACTGTCGTTCGGTTGCCACGCTGCTGCCCTCGGTGGATTCGGCTCTCGCCATGGTCTCATTCTCTGACATGTTGTTCCCTGCCTGGATTGGATACTGACTGGATTCGGTGCCGCGCAGACGTCGGACGTCAGGAGTGCGCGATGGAATGGACCGGTGCGCTCTCAGCGCTGGTCCTGGTGTAATTCGCCGCATTACGTCCCGCTACGCGGCCCATGGTCAAAGCGTTGGCAACCGCATTGCCGCCGCCCACGTATCTCAGTCCGAGGATTCCGGCGCCGGCCTCACCTGCGGCGTACAGACCCTCGATAGGTACTCCGGTGCTGCCGAGCACGGCCGCATCGGTGTTGATCTCCATTCCCGCATGCGTACAGACGAGCTCTGCCGGAAGGATTTTCGCGGCATAGAACGGAGCTGTCGCAATAGGATCCGGATTGCCGACGGCACCCTTGTTCCGCAACGTGCGATGGCGGAGGAAGTCGTCGTCGTGACCGCTGGGCAGTTGGTCGTTCCATCGACGCAGGGTTTGCGCCAACGTCGCAACCGGAACACCCGTAGCCACTGCGAGGTCTTCGATCGTGTCCGCACGAATCGTGCCACCGGCGGCAACTTCTTCCTCGATGCGTTCGGGATTCCAATCCGCATATCCTGGAGCCAGATTCACGCGAGCGTTCTCGTCGAAGATCATCCAACCGTATCCACCCTGATGGTCGATGATGCCGGTCGAGACCGCGTACGAGCTGTCCTCGTCCATGAAACGACGGCCGTCCTGGTTGACGTAGATCCGCGACTTCGGCGGAAAGCCGGCCTGCCAGTGGTGGAATCGCTGGAAGTAGACGGTGGGCAGCATCAGACCCCAGCCGTCGCCCGCCAGGGAAGCACCGAGGTCTTCGGCAAAACGAAGATGGTCTCCGCGGCTCCCCTCGGCTGCGACGACGAACAAGGCCTCTCCGGCCTTGTTCGCGTCCGGGAAGTGGCGTTCCACCAAACCCGGATCTTGCGCGAATCCACCGGAGGCAACAACGACGGCGCCCGCAGGCACCTCGATGTCGTCGGCGACAACGCCGACAACCCGACCGTCTTCCTCGATCAGCTTCTGCACCCGTGTTCCGAAGATGACCTCGATCCCGTGCTTACGACGAGCCTTGTCCAGCACCTGAATCAGTCCGTATCCCTGATCCTTGGGCACGTGGCCGCGCCAGACGTCCTCGACGCCGGCTTGGGCGAGTCCCGGCTGGTGAGCGTTACCTGAGATCGCCGCGGGAATCTCGACGCCGAGTCCGATGAGCCATTCCAGTGTCGGACCGGCGTTTTCGCAGAATGCACGAATCAATCCGGGTGAGAGCATCCACTGGTTGAGGTCCATGTAGTGCTGGAAGAACTTCTCTGCCGAGTCGTCGACTCCGAGGCCGGCCTGCACGCTCGTTCCGGCGGCCGTGAAGATACCGGCCGACAGCGCGGTGGATCCACCGAGTTCGGTTTCGGATTCGAACAGCAGAACGGATGCGCCTTCTTCAGCTGCCGACACCGCAGCGGCGAGACCTGCTCCGCCGCCACCGATGACAACGACGTCCCAGTGTTCGGTCATGAAAGTTCTCCAGTCTCCGCGATGATGCGGTGGTAAAGACCGTTCGACACCAACCCGCCGTCGACAGTGAGTTCCGTACCGGTGGTGTAGGTGGAACTGTTCGAGAGCAGGAACAGCACTGCTTCGGTGATCTCGTCGAGAGTTCCCATGCGTCCGAAGGGAACCGACTTCAGTGACGCGGCGACGAAGTCGTTCGCGCCGCCGAGCAGCGCCGTACCGACCAGTCCCGGGTGCACCGAGTTGACGCGAATCCCCCACTGCGCGAAGTTGCCTGCGGCCGACTTCGACAGACCGGTCAGACCCCACTTGCTCGACGAGTAAGCCGGAGAGAAGTATCCGATCTGACCGGCGATGGACGAGATGTTGACGATCGATCCGCCACCACTCTCGCGCATCAGCGGCGCCACCGCCTTCATACCGTAGAACGGGCCGAAGAGGTTGATCTTCATGGTCAGCTCCCAGATGTCGTTCGGGGTGTCCATGAATTCGAGCCGACGCGAGATACCGGCATTGTTGACCAGTCCGCCGAGTTCCCCACGGGTGGTGCGAATTTCGTCGACAACCCGGTCCCAGGCCTCGGCATCGGTGACGTCGAGAATATGAGCGGATGCCGATCCGCCTGCGGCGACGATGTCGTCGACCACGCCGGATGAATCCGAAACATCGGCAATGCAGACATGCGAACCGCGCGCGGCGAGAGTGCGCGCGTGATGCGCCCCCATCCCGGCAGCACCGCCGGTAACGAGAACGACGCCGGGATATGTCGTGGACTCAGACATGCCGCGAACCACCGTCCACCGCAATGCTGTGCCCGGTGACGTAACGCGCGCTGTCCGAGAGCAGGAACAGCAGCGGGCCGAAGACCTCTTCGGGCGAGCCCAGACGATGCAGTGGTACCGCGTCGAGTGCGTTCGCGAGCGCGATCGGATCTTCCTGGACCCACTTCGTCATCGCCGTGTCGATGTAGCCGGGTGCAATGGAGTTGACCCGAATACCCTTGTCGCCGAACTCCACTGCGAGAGACTCCGTGAGGTGCGCAACGGCAGCTTTCGACGTGCAGTATGCGCCTCTCCCCTTCCGCACACGCAGCGCAGACACCGAAGACATGTTGACGATGGCGCCGCCGGGACCGAGGTGACGTGCCGCCGCCTGAGCACCGTAGAGCACTCCCTCGACATTGACACTCAGCGTTGCGCCGATCTGCTCCGGGGTGATCTCCTCGGCCAGCGCAAACGGGAAGATACCCGCATTGTTGATCCAGAAATCAACCCGGCCGAACTCCTTCAACGCCAACTGCGCAAGCAATTCATGCTCGTCGGGCTTGGTGACGTCGACCCGAGCTCCGACGACGCGACCCGGGTTGTCCGCCAGTGCATTCGATTCGAGGTCCGTGTTGATTCGTGCGGCCGTGGCGAGCATCTGCTCTTCGTTGATGTCGGCGCCGACGACATGTACGCCGCGCGTTGCCAGTCCTTCGGCGAACGTCGCACCCATACCCTGAGCCGCGCCGGTCACCACTGCGACCTTGCCTGCCAACTCCGGGTACACCGCCGACATCTGCGTCACAACGGTACGGCCCGGGTTCGTCTGGTCAGAGCTTTCGGTCATGATGTACTTCTCCTACTGAATATTGTTGTGCAAGAATCATTTCGGTACTTCAAGCTTGTTCGGACGCTCGGGGCGCGTCGTCGCGAGAAACGGTGCGGCGGGCGATCTTCCACTCCTCACCGACCCGAACCACGTGATCTGTGACAGTTGTCATCCGCACCAGTCGCGAGTCTCCGCCGCGAGCGGTGGCAACGATCTGCAGGTACCCGTGCACTGTGAGAGCACTCTCGTCCACCGCCTCGACGACGAGGTTGGTCAGAACGTGGCGATGCACTTCGTCGGCGGCTTCCGCCGCAGCGAAGAAGCGAGCAGCAAAAGCCGCAAGGTCGTCGAAACCGACCACGGGTTCCGGATAACTGGGGGAATGAAACTCACCGCCATCGGTGAATGTCTGCGCCCAATCCTGCTGGCGCCCAGAGTCTATGCAATGACTCTGGTGGCCGTACAGCTGGTGGATTGCGGCAACATCCTCCGTTGCCACGACGCTGCAGTTGCTCATGAAGGTTCTCTCCGAACACGCTGTGCTGCATCCACCCGAAGGTTGTGCAGCTCCGTAAAGTGTGCGATAATCGCACACACTGTGCGATATGTTCAAAGCGTAGGTGGCATACCTCACAAACGTCAAGAAAGGGATTTGATGTCAGAGCTGAGCGAGGAACACCGACCGCGCAAAAGCGCAGTTCAAGTGGACTCGAGCATGTCGAAAACGCTGCACCACGGACTCGAGATCCTGGAACTCCTGACGTCCTATCCGCACGGCTTGTCGGTCACCGACATCGCCGACGGAGTGGGAGTCCACCGAACCGTCGCACATCGGTTGATCCGCACGCTCGAGGCTCATCACCTGTGCCGCAAGGACTCCTTCAAGCGCGTCACTCTCGGCGCCGGCCTGGTCACCCTCGCCGAACCGGTGGAACAGGATTTGCGCACTCTCGCTCGCCCGATACTTCAAGAACTTGCCGAGGCCACCGAGGCGACAGCGCACCTGGTGGTCCGCGAGAGCGATACCGAAGTGCGCGCGCTGATGGTGGTCGAACCACGCAGCGCCAAGGTTCACGTCGCGTTTCATCCAGGGCAGGTCGATCCGATCGACCGCGGCTCCGCCGGGCTTTCCATCCTTGCCTCACTCCCGCCGACGAGCGGGGAACGAGAGGAAGTGACGGCGGCACGCGCACGCGGCTACGCAGTGACCGTCGGCGAGGTCATCCCGTCCGTCCTGGGAATCTCGGCGGTGATCCCCGGCCGACGCCGCGACGCCATCTCCAGCCTCGGAATTTCCGTCTTCGACTCCGAGGACCAAGCAGCGCTGGGCGCCGAGGTCATGGCAGCTGCAAAGACCCTCGGCAGCATGTTGCGCTGATCCGAACACCAGTCGAGCCCCGGGAATACCCGGGGCTCGACTTTGTTGACTCCGAATGAGATAGTTGAACAATCAACTACCTGACATCAGCTTCACGGATACAAGGAGTACGACATGCCTGCTGTGACAGTCGAGAACATCTTGGCCCTGCCCCGTCTCGACGAGCCGGCAGAGTCAGCAGTCGACCGCCCCGTCAAGAGCATCACCACCGCACCGGTCGGATACGAAGGTGAAGGCTTTCCCGTTCACCGCGCCTTCGCCGGCATCGACCTCTCCGCCCTCGATCCCTTCATCCACATGGACCAGATGGGCGAGGTCAACTACGCACCCGGAGAACCCAAGGGCACACCGTGGCACCCGCACCGCGGCTTCGAAACCGTGACCTACATGATCGACGGCATCATGGAGCACCAGGACTCCAACGGTGGCGGTGGCATTATCGGCGGCGGCGACACCCAGTGGATGACCGCGGGTGGCGGCATCCTCCACATCGAAACTCCGCCGGAGCACCTCGTCCTCAGCGGCGGCCTTTTCCACGGCGTCCAACTGTGGGTCAACCTGCCTCGCGACAACAAGATGGCATCTCCGCGGTACCAGGACATCACCGGTAACAAGGTGGCCCTGCTTTCCTCGCCGGACGGCGGAGCCTTGGTACGCGTCATCGCCGGAGACATCGCCGGCCACGCCGGACCCGGATCGACGTACACACCGATCGCGCTCTCCCACACGACTGTGGCCCCGGGTGCGAGCCTGACGCTTCCGTGGAACCCCGAGTTCAACGCGATCGTCTACGTGCTCGCCGGCGAAGGCACGGTCGGGGCAGAGCGTCGGCCCATTCGTGTCGGACAGACAGCTGTCTTCGGACGCGGTGACTCCATCACCGTCGCCGCCTCCGATCGCCAGGATTCACGGACCGAATCTCTCGAGGTATTCATCCTCGGCGGCAAACCGATTCGTGAGCCCATCGCGATGGCCGGGCCGTTCGTCATGAACACCAAGTCCGAGGTCATGCAGGCCTTCGAGGACTTCCAGGCCGGACGCCTGGGATCCATCCCGGCGGCACACGAGACGCTGAGCTGACATGTCGTCGGTAGTCGTCCAGCGAGCTGACGAACGTGCGCATCTCAACTACGGCTGGCTCACGGCGCGTCACAGTTTCCCCTTCGCCGGAAACTT
>NZ_LVCT01000435.1:0-5271 GCF_001647205.1 Rhodococcus sp. EPR-134 | reverse complement strand
CCGAGATCGTGACGTGGGTGCTCAGCGGATCTCTGGTTCACCAGGATTCCGCTGGGCACTCCGGGGTCATCCATCGCGGACTCGCGCAGAGAATGAGCGCCGGTACCGGAATCCTGCACTCCGAGCGCAACGATCGCTTCCGGGCCGACGGCTCGCGTGTCACCGAGCCCGTTCACCTCGTCCAGATGTGGATACCCCCGGACGAATCCGGAGTGACTCCGAGCTATCAGGAACTCGACATCAACTCCGAACTCGACGGCGGTGGCCTGATCACCCTGGCGTCGGGGATGCCCGCGCATCGCGACCACAGCGCGATCAGCTTGCACAACAAACATGCGGCACTGCATGTTGCTCGCCTCGAGACCGGTGGGTCGGTATCTCTCCCGGATGCGCCGTACGTGCACGGCTTCATCGCCGGTGGCACTGTCGACGTCGAGGGAGTCGGATTGCTCGGTCCGGGAGATTCGTTGCGACTCAAGGATACTGGCGGTCAACGAGTCGAGGGAATCGGCGATGCGGAGATACTCGTGTGGGAGATGCACGCGTCGACGAACTGACGACACCACCGAGTACGCCCAATGTTCGGACTACACAGCAGGTTCGTCGTAGGGTGGATGCCGGTAGTGGCGGATCCCGATTGTGGTGGATCCCGGTGGTACAGAAGGAGGAGCCATGGCATCTGGTCGAGCACAGGCCCCACGGACGACACCGCACATCGATGTGCACCGCTCCGGCGATCGCTTGAAATCCCGCGTCTCCTGGCTGGATTCGAAACATTCGTTCTCGTTCGGACAGCACTACGATCCGGACAACACGCATCACGGATTGCTGCTCGTCAACAACGACGACACCGTACTGGCGGGAACCGGTTTCGACACCCATCCGCACAAGGACATGGAAATCGTGACCTGGGTGCTTCGCGGTTCGCTCGTGCACCAGGATTCCATCGGCCACACCGGCGTCATCTATCCGGGACTCGCCCAGCGCATGAGCGCCGGTACCGGAATCATGCACAGTGAGAAGAACGATTCGTGGCGTATCGGCGGCGAACAGCATTCCGACCCCGTGCATTTCATCCAGATGTGGGTGGTACCGGACGAAGGTGGACTGACCCCCGGTTACGAACAGCTCGAGATCGACGACGAACTGCTGCGCGGCGGTCTGATCCCGGTTGCCTCCGGGATGGAGCGCTACAAGGATCATTCGGCGATTCGCATCAACAACAAGAACGCCGCCATGCATGTCGCACGCATTCTGCCCGGCACCTCCGTGAATCTTCCGGGCGCACGGTTCCTGCACGTCTTCGTCGCGCAGGGCACTGCCGAGATGGAGGGCGTCGGCACACTGTACGAAGGCGATGCTGTCCGGTTGAGCGATTCGGGTGGCCAGCAGCTGACCTCCGACGCCGGGGCCGAAGTCCTCGTCTGGGAGATGCATTCACGTATCGGTGGTTGAGACCCGGTCTCGGCAGGACTCGGCGCGCTGGAGATACTCGACAGATGAGCATCGACAACTCCGCCGCGCCCGTCAAGAAGCTTGACCCACTCAACACATTGATGGGTGTGCGCGCCGTTTCGGTCGAGCCCGGGGACCTGGCCTTCGCGCAGGCCGTCGGCGAGCGATTCCACGATCACCGTGGCAAGACCGTGCTCGGTTCCATCGGAGTCATGATCGACGGTGCCATGGGTGGCGCGGTGTACTCGGGACTGACCTCGGGCCATCAGTCCGTGCTCGCGCAGGTCACGGTCAGTGCGGGCGCCGACATCCCCGACGTCGCGGACGTCGGTGCCACCGGAACACTCGTGCATCTCGACGACGGCGTCGGACTCGCATCCGGGCAACTTCGCGACGAGAACAGCACCCTTCTGGCAGTGATGGCCGGTCGCGCCATGGTGGTCTCGCGTCCCCCCGTCGTGGGAATCGACGACTACGTGGAGGGCGAGCCGCTGCCCGTCCCGACGCCGGAGAAGACAAGCGACCTGAGCGGGTTGTCCGGGTCCGACGTCGTCGAAGGAATCCGCGACGGCAAACTCGAACGCGGTCCACTCGCCGGACTCCTCGATCTTGCTGTCGTCGACGTGACCCCGGGTTCCGTCGTCGGTGAGTTCGCACCCGTGGCCTGGATGGCCAACCCGTTGGGCGCCGTTCAGGGCGGTGTCCTCATCTCGGCAGTCGACGCCATCACTGGCCTGTCTGCCCAGACCCTGACCAGCGTCGACCAGGACTATCGCGTCCTCGACCACAAGATCGACTTCCTGCGCTCACCCGACATCGGCGGGCCGGTCTTGCGCGCCGAGGCCTCCGTGATTCGTGCCGGGCGCAGGCTCGCGCTGATCGAAACTCGCATCGTCGACGCCGGCGGACAGGTCTATGTGCGGGCCACTTCGAGCATTCAGATGCTCTCCCAGCAAGTTCACAGCGGATAACCAGTTCCGCACCAGGTCGCCCGTCCACCATTGAGACAACAGCCCACACAATGGAGGTACAGCGGCGTGAACAAAGACATCGAAGCGAGCAGGCTGCGCGTGAGCCGTCGGCGGGCTCTCGCCCTCGGCGGAACCATCAGTCTCGGCGGGCTCATCGCAGCGTGCTCCGGCAACAGTGGCACCGCCACGACGACTTCGGCTGCGGCTGCGTCGACGACAACCACTTCCGGCACTTCCGCCGCGGCCACGTCCGGCGACGCTGTCACCGCACTTCTGGCCAAAGCACCGCAGTGTGTCATGAGCAAGGAAGAGACGCAGGGTCCCTACTGGTTCGACGTCGACTCCATTCGCGGCGACATCCGCGAGGACCGTCCGGGCACCACGCTGCAGGTTGCGATGCGCGTGCAGGACAACAGCCAGTGCAACGTCGACGGCAGCATCGGCGCGGTCAGTAACGCCGTCGTCGAGATCTGGCACTGCGACGCCGGCGGCGTGTACTCCGGCTTCGAATCCGGTTCGCTGAGCGCCAACGGCGGCGGCGGAACTCCCCCGGCCGGCGGGATGGGTGAACCTCCGTCAGGTGCACCCGGAGGCGGAATGGGCGAACCACCGTCAGGCGCCCCCGGCGGAATGGGCGGCGGCATGGGAGGGTCCGGTGAGACCTCCGACGGTTCGTACAGCGTCGGCGACACCGAAGCCACCACCACCGACGACGGCACCTACCTGCGCGGCGCCCAGACCACCGATGCAAACGGCATCGCGCAGTTCACCACGATCTTTCCCGGCTGGTACATGGGCCGCACCACCCACATCCACGTCAAGGTTCACATCGACAAGAAGACGGTCCTCACGACGCAGACCTTCTTCGACGAGACCCTTCTCGACGAGGTGTACTCGCAGTCCCCGTACAGCGAGCACACCGGTCGTGAGAACAACACGAACAACGCCAGTGACGGCATCTACGACGACACCGGCCTCATGACCGTCGAAAAGCAGTCGGACGGGTCCTACCTCGCCGTCATCAACCTGGGTATCGACGCCTGAGGTAGGAGCCCGGTCAGCTGCCGACGTATGCCGCGAGGTGCTTTCCGGTGAGTGTGGAGCCGTCGGCGACGAGCTCCTCGGGAGTGCCCTCGAAGACGATCCGACCGCCGTCGTGACCGGCACCAGGGCCGAGGTCGATGATCCAGTCTGCGTGTGCCATCACCGCTTGGTGGTGCTCGATCACGATGACTGACTTACCGGAATCGACCAGTCGATCGAGCAGGCCGAGCAACTGCTCGACGTCGGCCAGGTGCAGTCCGGTGGTCGGCTCGTCGAGGACGTACACGCCGCCCTTCTCACCCAGGTGGGTTGCCAGCTTGATGCGCTGACGCTCACCGCCCGACAGCGTCGTCAATGGCTGGCCGATCGTGAGGTATCCGAGCCCCACGTCGACCAGTCGGACGAGGATCTTGTGCGCAGCGAGGGTCTTGGCCTCACCGTCGCCGAAGAACTCCTCGGCCTCGGCCACCGACATCGTGAGAACCTCGTTGATGTCCTTGCCACCGAATTTGTATTCGAGTACCTCGGCTTGGAAGCGCTTGCCCTCGCACTCCTCGCAGAGAGTGGCAACGCCGGCCATCATCGCCAGGTCGCTGTAGATGACGCCGTTGCCGTTGCACGTCGGGCAGGCGCCCTCGGAGTTGGCACTGAACAGCGCCGGCTTCACGCCGTTGGCCTTCGCGAATGCCTTGCGGATCGGGTCGAGCAGCCCCGTGTAAGTCGCCGGGTTGCTCCGACGCGAGCCGCGGATCGCACTCTGATCGACCGACACCACGTCTTCGCGTTTCGCGAGTGAGCCGTGGATCAGCGAACTCTTGCCCGACCCTGCCACACCGGTCACCACGACCAGTACGCCGAGCGGTACGTCGACGTCTACATCTTGGAGGTTGTGTGAGTTCGCTCCACGAATCTCGATTGCTCCGGTGGACTCCCGCACGGTCTCTTTGATTGCGGCCCGATCGTCGAAGTGACGGCCGGTTACGGTGTCGCTGGCACGAAGGCCCTCGACGGTGCCCTCGAAGCAGACGTTTCCGCCGGCGCTACCCGCACCCGGACCGAGGTCGACGATGTGGTCGGCGATCACGATCGTCTCCGGCTTGTGCTCGACCACGAGCACGGTGTTGCCCTTGTCGCGCAGGCGCAGCAGTAGGTCGTTCATCCTCGCGATGTCGTGCGGATGCAGGCCGGTGGTGGGCTCGTCGAAAACATACGTGATGTCGGTGAGCGAGGAACCCAGGTGACGAATCATCTTGGTGCGCTGAGCTTCACCGCCGGAGAGGGTTCCCGACGGCCGATCGAGACTGAGGTAGCCGAGTCCGATCTCCACGAACGAGTCGAGCGTTTCACCGATCGTCGTGAGCAACGGCGCGACCGACGGTTCCTTCAGTCCGCTGACCCATTCCGCGAGATCGCTGATCTGCATCGAGCAGGCGTCGGCGATGTTGACGCCCTTGATCTTCGACGACCGCGCCCCCTCGCTCAGTCGCGTCCCGTCGCATTCGGGGCAGGTGGTGAACGTGATCGCCCGCTCGACGAAAGCCCGGATGTGGGGCTGCATCGCGTCGACGTCCTTGGCCAGGAACGACTTCTGAATCTGCGGAATCAGACCCGTGTACGTCAGGTTGATGCCTTCGACCTTGATCTTGGTCGGCTCTTTGTAGAGCAGATCGTTCAGTTCCTTCTTGGTGTACTTCTTGATCGGCTTGTCGGGATCGAAGAAACCGCAGCCGCGGTAGATCCGGCCGTACCAACCCTCCATGCTGTAGCCGGGGACCGTGATCGCACTCTCGTTGAGCGACTT
>NZ_LVCT01000434.1:0-10918 GCF_001647205.1 Rhodococcus sp. EPR-134 | reverse complement strand
GACGCTCTTTCGTCTGACGTCCGCCGCGTTCCATCGTGACCGCGCCTGCTCCGGAGATCGAGGCCACGTTGAACGAAAACGCCTGAGGCGAACCGATGTGAGGCTTTCCGAGACGGCTGAACAGGATGCGGAGCATCGCGTTGGCGTCGGTGGCGGTTCCGACGGTCGAGCGCGGGTCGACTCCCATCCGCTGCTGATCGACGATGATCGCGGTGGTCAGGCCGTCGAGAACATCGACGTCCGGCCGCGCGAGCGTCGGCATGAATCCTTGAACGAAAGCGCTGTAGGTCTCGTTGATCATCCGCTGCGATTCCGCGGCGATCGTACTGAACACCAGCGAACTCTTCCCCGAACCGGAGACGCCGGTGAATACCGTCAGCCTCCGCTTCGGGATCTCGACACTGATGTCTTCGAGGTTGTTCACCCGCGCGCCTTGCACGCGGATCAAATCGTGGCTGTCTGCGGTGTGCAAGGCAGTCATCGTGTCTCCATCTGTCAGTCGATCGCCGACGGTCTCAGCGCAGTTGACGGGCTCAGCGCAGCTCTTGAATACGGATCAGGTTTCCCGCTGGGTCCCGGACGGCGCAATCGCGAACGCCGTACGGCTGCTCGGTCGGTTCCTGGACGACGTCGATGTCGCCGGCCTGAAGCCGCTCGAACGTGTCGTCCAGATCTTTGGTGGCCAGGAGAAGTCCGCCGTAGGTGCCCTTGGCCATCATCTCGATGATGGTGCGGCGCTCCTCGTCGGTGATTCCGGGATCGACGGCCGGCGGATGCAGCACGATGGAGGTGCCGGGCTGGCCGGGCGGCCCCACCGTGATCCAACGCATCCCGTCGTAGCCGACGTCGTTGCGAACCTCGAAGCCGAGCGTGTCGCGATAGAAGTTCAGGGCGGCTTCAGGGTCGTCCTGCGGAAGGAAACTCGAGTGAATGGTGATGTCCATGGCGATCACGTTAATTGCGGCTGCGCGGTCTGCGCTTCTCGATTCCTGATCGGTCTGGTGACTTGTTTGGACACGCAGGACGGCATTCCTGCCGTCGACTGCTCGGCCTCGCGCCGATAGACACTGGGCGGAACCCCCACCAATTCGGTGAACTTGCTGCTGAAAGTGCCGAGAGAGCTGCAACCGACCTCGAAGCAGACGTCCGTGACACTGAGGTCTCCGCGCCGCAGTAACGCCATCGCTCGCTCGATTCGCCTGGTCATCAGGTAGGCGTACGGCGGTTCTCCGTATGCCTGACGGAATTGGCGACTGAGATGCCCCGCAGACATGTTCACTCCCCGCGCGAGCGCCTCCACGTCCAGAGGCCGCGCGTACTCCCGGTCGATACGGTCTCGCACACGTCGTAGTCGCGTGAGGTCCTGCAGGTGCGGATCTGCGGCAGGTCTGCTGGTCACGTATTCGATCGTGCCATGCCATACCGACGTTGCCCAGCACAAGAGATGAACTCGGCGTGGAGCGATCGCGCACACACCGAGCAGTTCGTCATGATCGTGTAAGGATGGAGAAATGACCACGGCTCATCGCTCAGGCATCGACCTCACCCACCTCGACGGCGACACACGGGCGCAGGACGATCTGTTCGTCCACGTCAACGGAAAATGGCTCGCCGAATACGAGATTCCGGCAGACCGCGCAGTCGACGGGGCCTTCCGGACGCTCTACGACAAGGCCGAAGAAGACGTACAGACCATCATCACCGAAGCCGCGGAGTCCAACTCGGCCGCCGGTACCGATGCACAGCGCATCGGCGACCTGTACTCGAGCTTCATGGACGCCGACGCCGTGGAGGCCGCAGGCCTCGGCCCCATCGACGACGAGCTCGACGCCGTCGCCGATGCGCCGGACCGGTCGTCGCTGGCCACCGTGATCGGACGCCACCAGCGCGTCGGCGTCGGCGGTGCCATCTCGCATTACGTCGACACCGATGCCAAGAACTCCGAGCGGTACCTGATCCACTTCAGCCAGTCGGGAATCAGCCTCCCCGACGAGTCGTACTACCGCGAGGACAACTACGCGGAGATCCGCGAGAAGTACGTCGCGCACATCGACAAGATGTTCACACTCGCCGGCGTCGGCTACGACGCCCAGCGTGTGTTCGAGCTCGAGAAGAAGATCGCGGCCGGGCATTGGGACGTCGTCAAGCGTCGTGACGCAGATTTGAGTTACAACCTGGTGGGCTTCGAGGAACTGACCGAGCAGAACCCCGGTTTGGACTGGGCGGCATGGCTGTCCGGTCTCGGCGCCGATTCGGAGAAGTTCGCCGAGATCGTGGTCCGCCAGCCCGAATTCCTGCACACCTTCACCGCACTCTGGGCGTCGGAGTCACTGGACGACTGGAAGGCATGGGCGGCGTGGAAGGTGCTTCATGCCCGCTCCCCTTACCTGCATTCGGCCCTGGTCGACGAGACTTTCGCTTTCTACGGCACCACACTGTCCGGGACCGAAGAGAACCGTGAGCGCTGGAAGCGCGGGGTAAGCCTGGTCCAGGATCTGCTCGGCGAGGCCGTCGGCAAGCTCTACGTCGATCGACACTTCCCCGCAGAGGCGAAGACCCGCATGCTGGAACTGGTCGCAAACCTGCAGGAGGCGTACCGCCGCAACATCTCCGACCTCGAGTGGATGAGCCCGCAGACTCGTGAGGCTGCATTGGCCAAGCTCGAGAAGTTCACCCCGAAGATCGGTTACCCCGACAAGTGGCGCGACTACGCCGGACTCGAGATCTCGGCAACCGACCTGGTGGGCAACTACCGTCGCGGATACGCCGCCGAGTACGACCGTGACCTGGCCAAGCTGGGCGGCCCCGTCGACCGTGACGAGTGGTTCATGACACCGCAGACCGTCAACGCCTACTACAACCCGGGCATGAACGAAATCGTCTTCCCCGCAGCCATTCTCCAGCCGCCGTTCTTCGACGCGGCAGCCGACGACGCTGCCAACTACGGCGGCATCGGCGCCGTCATCGGCCACGAGATCGGTCACGGATTCGACGATCAGGGCGCCAAGTACGACGGCGACGGCAACATGGTCGACTGGTGGACCGACGAGGACCGCAGCGAATTCGGCAAGCGCACAAAGGCTCTCATCGAGCAGTACAACGAGTTCGAGCCCAAGGAACTGCCGGGCCACCACGTCAACGGCGAGTTCACGATCGGCGAGAACATCGGCGACCTCGGCGGGCTGTCGATCGCGATCGCGGCGTACAAGATCGCGACCGAAGGTACCGAACCTCCGGTCATCGACGGACTCACCGGCTTGCAGCGCGTGTTCTTCGGGTGGGCGCAGGTATGGCGCACGAAGGCCCGTGAGGCCGAAGCGCTTCGCCGTCTGGCCGTCGACCCGCACTCGCCGCCGGAGTTCCGGTGCAACGGCGTCGTCCGCAACCTCGACACGTTCCACGAGGAGTTCGACGTCAAGCCCGGTGACGCACTGTATTTGGAGCCGGAGAAGCGTGTGAAGATCTGGTAGCAGGGGCAAGCCCCTGTGCGCGCTTAGGGACCCCCTGGACTCCCTGAGCGCGCACGGGGCCGAAGGCCTACCGGGCGTACATGATCACCCCGACGCCGACCAGACAGATCAGCGCACCGGCGATGTCGAAACGATCCGGGCGGAATCCGTCCATCACCACCGCCCACAGCAGTGAACCTGCGACGAAGATCCCGCCGTACGCGGCGAGGATGCGCCCGAAGTTCGCATCGGGTTGCATGGTGGCGACCAGACCGTAGAGGCCGAGCGAGATGACGCCGAGCCCCACCCAGATCCATCCCTTGTGCTCGCGAATTCCCTGCCACACCAACCACGCGCCCCCGATTTCGAGCAGCGCGGCGAGTACGAACAGCAACAGCGAACGTGCGACGGTCATGCCGCACACAGTATCGCTACAGACGTACTCCGGTCTCCGCGGAAAAGAAGTACACCTCGCCGGCCTTGGGCAACAGATGAAGCGGCTCCCCCGGCGCCACCGACATCTTCCGGTCGACGCGAATGACGATTCGACCGGATCGGCTCTGCCACTGGCAATCCGGTGAGCCTTTCGCGTACACGAACGATTCGGCTCCCAACTCTTCGAGCAGGTCGGCATCCACGGCCAGCGAGCCCTTTCGCCACGCGCCCACCAGATCCCACGACTCCGGGCGCACTCCCACGACGACCCGCTCCCGCTCGGACGCCCCGGTGGGCAGCGGAATCCGCAGGTCACCGAGCAATGCGACGGTACCCTCGACCGGCGCTTCGATCAGGTTCATGCCGGGCGATCCGATGAAGGCGGCCACAAAGGTGTTGACGGGGTTGTCGTAGAGTTCGCGCGGCTTCGCCACCTGCTGCAAGCGACCGTCCAGCATCACCGCCACTCGGTCCCCCATCGTCATCGCCTCGACCTGATCGTGGGTGACGTAGACCGTCGTGGTGCCGAGTCGACGCTGTAGGGCGGCGATCTGCGACCGTGTGCTGACGCGCAGTTTGGCGTCCAGATTACTGAGTGGTTCGTCCATGCAGAACACCTTGGGATGGCGAACGATGGCTCTACCCATGGCAACTCGCTGACGTTGCCCGCCCGACAGCTTTGCCGGTTTCCGTCCGAGCAAGGGTTCGAGTTCGAGCATCCGCGCGGCCTCGAGTACCCGCTCCCGGCGCTCCGTCTTTCCCACTCCGGCATTCTGGAGCGCGAAGCCCATGTTCTGCTCGACGGTCATGTTCGGGTACAGCGCGTAACTCTGAAACACCATGGCGACGTCACGTGCTCGCGGAGCGAGGTGCGTGACGTCCGTGCCGCCGATCTCGATCCGACCGTCCGACGCGGACTCGAGACCGGCGAGCATTCGCAGGCTGGTGGACTTACCGCAACCGGAAGGTCCTACGAGTACCAGGAACTCACCGTCGGCGATGTCGAGGTCGAGACGGTCGACTGCCGGTCGATCAGTTCCTTCGTAGCGGTGCGTGACTCCCGCGAATTGCACGTTGGCCATGAGTGTTCTCTCCTACTACTTCGGCAGCTTGGGGGTGATCTGCCGGTCGATGATCTGCTGCAACTGCGTGGCAACGCCGGCGAATGTCGATGCGACGTCGGCCTTCTGGAGAGCGATCTGCTCGAGTCCGGTGCCGATGATCTGATCCCCACCCGGGACGAACACGCGTGCGTAGTCCTGCGAGCGCGTACGCGAGAGCTGATCCACAGCGGTACGGGAGTTGGGGTTCGCGTCGAGGAACGCCTTCATGCTCGGCTCCGAGGTTGCCGACTTGCGGACCGGCATGTAGCCGACGTTCTGCGAGAAGTACGCCGTGTTCTCACCATTGGTGATGAAGTCGATGAACTTGAGCGCGTTCTTCTTACGCTGATCGGAGATCTTGGACGGGATGGCAAGCCCGGCACCGCCGGTGGGGCAACCGGGAGTTCCGTCCACTGCCGGGAGGAAAGCGGTGCCGAAGTCGAAGTTGGCAGTCTTCTTGATGCCGGACAGATCGCCCGTCGACGCGATGGTCGACGCCAGAATGCCGGTACCGAATTCGTTCGCGATGTCAGTGGAGACCGCGGCGTACTTCTTGTCGTGAATCATGCTGGAGAGGAACTGCCCTGCGGCAATGGTCTTCTCGTTGTCGAGCTGCAGATTCCACTGGTCGGAGTACGAGCCGCCGAACGTCCAGATTGGGCCTTCGTAGGTCCAGCCGAGGTAATCCTTCGCGTTGCCCCACCCGTGTGCCAACTTGCCGTTGCCCACGACCTTCTGCAGCTCGGGTCCCCACTCGTCGAACTCCTGCCATGTCGCCGGCCCACGGTCGGGAAGACCTGCCTGCGACCAGACCGCCTTGTTGTAGTAGAACAACGGCGTCGACCGCGCGTAGGGAAGCGCATAGTGCTTGCCCTGGAACAGGTAGTCGGCGAGCAGTGAATCGACGTAGTCGGCCGAGTCGACCCCCACCTCGGAGAAGAGTCCGTCAAGCGGCTCGATTGCCCCGGCCAGTGCATAGTTGAACCACCAGACATCGGACAGCACAACCACATCGGGCACATCTCCACCGGAGAGGGCAGCGTTGAACTTCTGTGCCACCTCTTCGTAGTTCTTGCCGCCGTCCACCAAGTTGACCTTCAGGTCCGGGTACTTGGTCTGGAAGCGGTTGATCAGTTCCTTCTCCACGTCGGTGGACTTACCCGGGTGGTTCGACCAGAAGGTGATGGTGTTGGAATCACCCGACGCACCGGATGTTCCCGCAGCATCAGCGCTCGACCCGCCGGATCCCGCGCACGCGGTCAGTGCGGCTCCGGCGGCGATTGCACCGCCGAGGCTCAAGAATCCGCGCCTGTTCATGTTTGCCATTACTGCTCCTCGAGAAAGAAATGTGACGGGAAAGCTGTCAGCCCTTGACCGCACCGGAGGTGAGGCCCTTGATCATGTGTCGTTGCAGCAGAAGGAAAATCACCAGGATCGGTAGCATCGTCAGCACCGTTCCTGCCATGACCGGACCCCAGTTGGTAAGTCCGTCGTTGTTCTGCAGTTGGGTCAATCCGATCGGCAGCGGCGCTACCGAGGAATCGTCGGACATGAGGAACGGCCACAGGTACTCGTTCCATTCGTTGACCACCGTGATGATGCCGAACGCCACCATCGTGGGTACGGAAACGGGGAGCACCACGCGCCAGAGCAACCGCCAGTGGCCGGCTCCGTCCATCCGCGCCGCCTCGACGATCTCCGAAGGGATCGAGAGGAAGTGGTTGCGCATGAGGAACGTACCGAAGGCTACACCCGCGAGCGGAACTATGATGCCCTGGAACGTGTTACGCCAGCCCCACTCTGCCACGAGCGCGTAATTCGAGATCACGGTGATCTGGTTCGGAACCATCAATGCGGCGATGATTCCGAGAAAGACGAAGTTCTTCCCCGGGAAGCGCAGGAAAACAAGCCCATAGGCGCTGAGAGTCCCCAGAACGAACTTCGCCGCCGACAGAATCGTCGTGATCACTATCGAGTTCCGCAAGAACATCCAGAACGGGACCGATGTGGTTGCTTCCGAATAGTTTTCGGGATGCAGCGACGACGGCCACCACGTTGCCGGCTGCGTGTAGCTCTCCGGGCGCTCCTTGAACGAGGTCATCACGATCCAGTAGAGCGGCAGGACGATGATGACCAACGCGATCACCATTGCCGCATAGCCGAGGATCTTCACACCGACCTCACGCCGGTCCACGTTCTTGCGGTCCGGCCCCGGCCTAACGACGGAAGTCGGAGCAGCGCTTTTCTTTTCCTCTACCGCTGTCATTTCTCTTCTCCCCGATCCATGGCACGAACCTGGTAGACGGTGATGATCAGCAGGATCAGGAACATGATGGTGGCAACCGTCGCACCGTAGCCCGCCCGGAAGTTTCGGAACGTCTCGTTGTACACCTGGTAGACCATCGTCGTCGTCCCCGTACCCAGCGGGCCACCACGGGTCATGACGTTGATGATGTCGAAGACCTGGAGCGAGTTGAGCATGACGGTGATGGAGAGGAAGAACGTCGTCGGGCGCAACTGAGGTAGGAGAACCCGGCGGAACTTCGTCCACGGCTTGGCACCGTCGATTTCGGCGGCTTCGTTCAACTCTTGCCGAACTCCTTGCAGCGCAGCGAGATAGATGACAAACGTGTAGCCGAGGTTCTTCCACATGTATGTCACCGTCACCATGAACAGCGCCCAGTGGGGGTCCTGATAGAAGTCGGGCGATTGGAGTCCGACGCGGTGCAGGAGATCCTGGATCAGACCGAAGTTGGGGTCGAAGACGAACTGAAACGCGACACCGATCGCTGCACCGGAGATGACGAACGGAGCGAAGATGGCCGACCGGACCAGGTTTCGCCCGACGAGCTTGCGATCGAGCAGCATGGCCAACGCCAAACCGATGACCATCGAACCCACCACTGTGACCAATGTGAATACCACTGTGTTGGTGACGATCTGCCAGGTGTCGCTTCGTCCGAACCACTCGCGGTAATTGCTCAGCCCGATGAACGTCGCCTTCGGGTCCGCAATGTTCCAGTCGAAGAACGAAAGTCGGATGTTGTCCACCAGCGGGCGATAGGTGAACAAGATCAGCAACGCGAGATTGGGACCTACCAAGAGCGCGAACAGCGCGTAATCACGCCATGGTCTGCCCCACAGACCTGGCTTGCCTGATGTGGGCAGCGTTCTTTCCGGACTCGATCTCACTGAGGCAGTCTGACCGCCCGCAACGAATGAATGGTGAACGTACAAGACACTCGAGCTGAACGCGACACGAAAAAGGCCCTGCGCGAATACTTCTCGCGCAGGGCCTTCCTCGTCGATGTCTAGCGGTTCCAGTCGCCCAATCCGTCGGCGCCGCTGAGGACTCCACCTGCGGTGTTCTGCACGATCACCGGGTCACCCTTGCCTGCGTTCTCGAAGAACCACTTGGCGTCCTCGGTGCTGACATTGAGGCAGCCGTGGCTGACGTTGGTGAAACCTTGTTGCGCAACCGACCACGGAGCGGCATGGACGAAGATGCCACTGTAGGAAATTCGTGTCGCGTACTCGACGTAGGTGCGGTAACCCTCGGGAGAATCGATCGGGACGCCGTACGTGGACGAATCCATGTACATGTCGCGCAACTGCTCGCCGACGATGTACGTGCCGTTCGGTGTTTCGTGACCCGGCTTGCCGAACGACGTCGGCATGGTGCGCACGACCTCACCGTTGCGGGTGACGGTGACCTGCTTGGTGTTGTCGTCCGCGACGGTGACGAGTGCGTCACCGATGTTGAACGTGGAGTGCGAATCACCGGCGTCGACGGTCACGGAGATGTTCGCCGGCCAGAACTGTGTCGGCTTCCAACGGACCTGGCTGTCGTTGATCCAGTAGAAGCTGCCCTCGACCGGCGGATCGGTGGTCACGCGAATCGCGCGTTCGGCCGTAGCACGGTCGCCGACGGCCTCGTTGAATCGAATGATGATCGGTTGCGCGATACCGACGGTCTCGCCCGCGGACGGATTGAGCGACGGCGCGGAGAAGTTGGGAGCGCCGATGGGCGCCTGGATCGGCGTACCCGGGATGCCCGGAACCGGAATCGCCGGATCGAGGTACGGAACGCCGGGAATGACGGGCAACGGAATGTCCGGTCCACCGGGGAAGAGAGGAACGGCCGCGGAAGGTCCGGCGAGAGCCAGGCCGGCAGCCACCGCTCCGACGATTGCCACGGCAACCCGTGACGTCCGACGACCCTGTTTGCTGCCCATGTCACTACCTTCGCTCGACTGACCACGTACTCACGTGGAGTTTGCGCGGCCGGCATCGATACCCGCCTGGTACCGATGCCGATGCACCATTCGGACGCACCCGCTCGGAGCACACCTACACACCCGAGCACGCCGAAGAGAGCAAACCGCGCATTTCCATAGTCATTAACACACAAATGCGGCAATCGAGCAATTCGGATGTTCGCCCAAACGTTGCTATCCCTCGCTGCGGGCAGCCGCCAACATGGATTCGATGGAGATGAGTTTGGTTCGCGGCCGTCCGGTTGCGGCACCGGATGCGCGTTCTGCCTTGTCGATCCGCTGCCAACCTTGATAGTCCACCTGATCCGGCGACCGGTCTGCCAACAAAACCTGCAACTTGTCGGCATCCTCGGTCGGGGTGGCGAGGCGCCCACCAGCGAAGTCGTCGAAGATCATCGACACGGTCTCGGCGGAGCAGTACTTGTTGGTGCCGATCACGCCAGTCGGTCCGCGCTTGATCCAACCCGCGACGTAGACACCCGGGATCGGCGTGCCGGTCTCGGTGTCGATTACTCTGCCGTTCTCGTTGGGGATCACGCCGCGAGCGTCGTCGAAGGGCAAGTCGGCCATCGGTGTGCCGCGGTATCCGACCGACCGAAGCACCAGTGAAGTGTCGATCGTCTCCTCGGTTTCGGTAGGCCGGGCGGAGAGCTGACCGGTCGGCGTTGCCACCAATTCGTTTTTCACGATCCGCACCTGTGAGACTGCACCGTCGCCGAGGACCTCGACGGGAGAGGTGAGGAACCGGAGAACGATCCGCTTGCGAGAAGGATCTGCGGTACGCGAAGCAAATTCCTGCGCCTGCTTGACCTTGAGCAGGACGGACGGCTCGGCGGCATCGCTGTCCACGAACGCCTGACTGGCCTCGTCGAGTTCGGCTTCGATCGGGTCGACGACTACGTCCACGTTCGCCATCTGTCCGAGCGCCAACAGTTCGGGATTGGTGTACGCGGCCTGCGCCGGCCCACGACGCCCGAGAATGACCACCTCACGAATCTTACTGTTCCGCAGCGCTTCCAATGCGTGCTCGGCGAGGTCCGTCTTCGCAAGCTGGTCAGGGTCGGTCACCAGGATGCGTGCGACGTCGAGTGCGACGTTGCCGTTTCCGACGATCACCGCTCGCTCGCCGGACAGATCGAAAGTCCGATCGGCATATCCCGGGTGGCCGTTGTACCAGGCGACGAACTCGGTGGCGGCGTGACTTCCCGGCAGATCCTCGCCCGGGATCTCGAGCTTGCGATCCCCGGCAGCGCCCACCGCGTAGATCACTGCGTGGTGATGGTCCAAGAGTTCCGAATGCGAGATGTGGGTGCCCACCTCGACGTTGAAGTGGCAGCGCACAGTCTTCTTCGCGACGACGGCGCGGAACTGATCGGTGACCCCCTTGGTTCCGGGATGGTCTGGCGCCACGCCGGCGCGCACCAAACCGTAGGGAGTGGGAAGTCGATCGAACATGTCGACCTCGACGCGAGGCTTGCCGGTCAGTTCCATCGCCGCGTAGCAGGCGGCCGGGCCGGAGCCGACGATCGCTACTTTCAGCGTTCCCAGTTCGGGATCGATCTTGGCCATCGTGATCGGCTCGGGCCAATCCGGGCCCATCGGATGCTTCTCGAAGTACGACGCGTTCATCTGCAGGTACGGCGCGTCGTCCTCG
>NZ_LVCT01000433.1:0-17497 GCF_001647205.1 Rhodococcus sp. EPR-134 | reverse complement strand
CGCGAACGGGGCTTCGTCCGGTGTCGGGTGAATGCAATTAACCGGACACACGTCAACACACGAGGCGTCGTTGCAGCACGGCTGCGTGATCACATACGCCATGACATTCCCCTATCCCTGAAACACGAAGCTCGAACTGGTTCCCAGACTATAACGTGTTCCAATTTGGCGCGAGAATCGTTTTCAGATCACCCCATTGCGCTTCAGCAGCCACACCGCCTGCACGGTGGCGTGACCTCGCCATTCCAACGCCGCGACGGGCGAATAGCTGTCGAAATCCACCGCCCAACCGCCGTCGCCATGTTGTCGCGCAGCGAGCGCAGACAGTTCGGACTCGATCACTGATGCGTCGAACAACGCGCGGGTCGGGCCGCCGGGAAGCGGTGAGAAATCGAGGGGCCGCATGAATTCGCCCTCGGCTCCCCCGTCCACTTGAACCAAGCCGTCAGCCGGGATACGCGAACCAAGAGTGCTCACCAACGACGACGCTTCGGGACTGTTCCGGTGAACCGCGTCGAGAAACTGCAAGGCAAAGGCCAGCTCGAGGGCATGCAGAGAATCCGCCCCGTCGATCGCGTCGAGGCAATATCGAACGGCAGAGGCGAACCACGGATGTTCGGCGACGGCCTCGTCGAATTCGGCAACGCGAGCCGCTGCAGCACACACGATGCTGGTGATCTGCAACGACGGCGCCAACGAATCCGCATCCACCCAGAAGGGCGCACAACCGGCCGGGTCGGCGATCGGGAAGGCGAACGGCAAACCGCCGTCTGCCAGCGAATTGGTCTGCAACCAGTCGCACAGTTCGACGGCTCTGGGCGTCGGCGTTCCGATGTCGGCAAAGGCTTCGAAGGCGTGCAGCGCGCCGCCAGGTTGGCTCGATGCCGAGCGAAGATCCGGTTCGAGTCCCCAGCCGTACCCACCGTCCGGGTTGCGATAACTGTCCACAGCCGCCAATGCCGCGGTCCGGTCACCCTGTCCGAGAATCAAATTCAGTCGATGCCGATCGAGAGTTCTGGCATGTCCCGCCATGAACCCGACGGCCGCCCTGAGATCAACACTCATGAACGACGACTCAAGATTCGTCGCCGTCGAGCCGGAAGCCGACCTTCAACGTGACCTGGAAATGCGCCACGGCGCCGTTCTCGATGTGACCGCGAGTTTCCACCACCTCGAACCATTCGAGGTTGCGCACCGTCTCGTTCGCCCGGGCGATGGCGGTGCGAATTGCCGCGTCACTGCTCTCGGTGGACGAGCCGACGATCTCGGTCACCCGGTACACGTTGCTGCTCATGGCATTCCCTTCGTGTCAGATTCGACGAACCAACTCCTGCGCCTCGGCACCGAGCCTCGCAAGGCGAAGATCACCGAGAGCTGTCACAGCACTACCCAACCTGTTGGTGGTGAAACCGAGCGAGAGTCCGCTGGACAGGTCCGCATACGCGCCTGAACCGCCGACTCCGTAGTGGCCTATCGCATTCCGCGGCTGCCGCCGCGCGGCAATGATCGGCGGGTGGTAACCGAGAGTCCAGTTGGGCCGCACCGCCAGCACGTAATCCCGATCGCGAGTCTGGATGGTCGACATCTGGTCGATGGTCGATTCCTTCAGGAACCGCTTCCCGTCGATCACGCCGCCGTTCGCGATGGCGCCGTACATCTTCGCGAGAGCACGCGCGCTGAACACTCCGTTCCAGCCCGGCATGACGGCGTCGTGGACAGCCGGGTTGCGCACCATGACGTCGAAACCGTCCGGCATCGCGGCCTCCGCGAGTCCGCGAGTCGGACCGACGTGTGAGAGCACGGTCGACGCGAAGGCCCAGTTCAAGCCGGCAGGGTTGATATGTGGGAACAGCTTCGCGATCCGTGGACGCTCGGTTTCGGGTACGCGGTACCAGAATTCGTCGACTCCGAGGGGCTTCGCTATCTCCGCTTGTACGACGTCGATGAACGGCTGACCGGACACCCTGGCCACAAGTTCGGCTACCAACCAGCCGTAGGTCACAGCGTGATAGCCGGGGCCTCGAAGCCGACGCGGATCCGGTTTCTCGGCAGCCAGGGCGGCAACGACCGCGTCGTAGTCCATCAGGTCGAGGGGATGCGGCATCAAGCCGCGAACTCGGTGAAGGCCCGCGCGATGTGACATCAGTTCACGGACGGTGATCTTGTCCTTGCCGGCCGCCGCGAATTCAGGCCAGTACCGAGCAACCGGGGCGTCGTAGTCGATCAACCCACGTTCGGCGAGTCGGTGAACGACGGTGCTGGCGACGCCTTTGCCGGTCGAGAACGACAGCGACACCGTGTCGTGGTCCCAGCGCCGATCACGATCGGCATTGCCGGCCCAGATGTCGAGAACTTTCTCGCCTCCCAGGTACACGACCAGCGCGCCGCCGCCTTGTTGCGGTTGGCGATACATCGCGAAAAAGCGGTCGGCCAAGGGAAGGAATCGCCGGTCCACGTACAGCTCGGTGCGCGAAGGCACCTCCACCCGGGCGAGCGAACCCCGTCGTGCACTGGGAGTCATCGCGTCCTCCGATCCCCGCTGATCAAGTTGTCCGGTCACCCGATCGGTGGCAGGAGCTTGACACCATTGTGACCACTGTCACGCAAGAGGCTCAGGGCCGGGGTGCCCTCACGGGGTGACCCACGTCGAAGTGCCGTCGCTGAAACATCCCTGACCTGTGGCGATATTGAAAACAAGGGTGGGACCACCTGAGCAGATCGCCCCGACGTCCGCGTCACCCACTGCCGCTCTGCCGCCAGGTCCGCTGAGCACCACGGCAAAGGGTGAGGAGTCGGTGCGACCGAGTGCGAGCGAACCCGGGCCGTACGCGACCGCGGCAAGTAACCCACCGCGCGACTCCGCCGCAGCAACGCCGCCGAAGAGGCCGAGGCCTGCCGACCTGCCGCCGTCTCGAGAATCCGCGACGCCGACGCCGTCGCCCTCGACGTGTGAAATCGCGTAACTGGAGGGATCTGCCACCGCTCGGCATGCGGATGACCCGTCGACGATCGTCTGATCTTGCCCGCGCGCCGAACAATCCAACGTCGCGGCAGACGCTGTTCCGCTACCGAGTGACAATCCGAAGGCGGCAAGAATCACACCGCCCGCCGCTAAGCTTGCTGCTCGCATTTTCCGGCGATCCATATCCAACCCCCACAGTGCATTCGACGTGACCGTACATTCGACGTCTGATCGAATTACCCGATATGTCCGCCTCTGACGCTACCCGTCTTTGTTCTTCCGAGCGCGGTCCTTGCTCGGTTGAACACGTTTGGGTTCACCGGGCATTTTGGGATAGTTCGGCGGGTACGGCAGATCGCCCAGTCCCGCCGCCAGATCCTTCTCCCACATCTCCAACAGAACATCGAGGGCAAAGGCCTTGTCGTGCATGGCTTCCATCGGATCACCACGATCGGCGAGCAAGCCGGGAACCGTGGCGATGGTGCAGTCGTCTGGATGCACGTCGCGCAGTTCGTCCCAGGTCACCGGCGTCGACACAGTTGCGATCGGCGTCTTACGAGCGGAATACGCCGCCGCGATCGTCCGGTCACGGGCATTCTGATTGAAGTCGATGAAGATCCGTTCACCCCGCTCTTCCTTCCACCACGCGGTTGTGGCGCGATCGGCACTACGACGCTCGACTTCACGGGCGAGGGCGATACCCGCGTGGCGGACCTCGACAAAATCCCAGCGCGCCTCGAGCGGGATGTAGACGTGAAGGCCTCGGCCACCGGACGTCTTGGGAAATCCTTCCAATCCCAACTCGGCGAGCAGAGGGCGAAGGACCTCGTCCGCGATGGCAACGGCCTCGTCGAACCCGGTCCCCGGTTGCGGATCGAGATCGATGCGCAGTTCGTCCGGGTGGTCGGTGTCCGGGCACCGCACGGCCCAGGGATGAAACGTGACAGTCCCGAGATTGGCGGCCCACACGATGTTCGCAGCACTTCGCACTCGAAGGACGTCGGCCTTGCGACCCGACGGGAACGTGACCTCGCAGGATTCGACGTGCTCGGGCCGCTTTGCCGGCAGCCGCTTCTGGTAAACCTCTTCGCCCTCGATGCCGTCGGGGAATCGCTGAAGATGCGTGGGCCGATCTTGGAGCGCCCGCAACGCTGCACCCTGCAGCGCCACCGTTCGGTAGTACTCGACAAGATGCCGTTTGGTTCCGCCGTCCTCACCCAACTGCGGATAGTAGATCTTGTCCGGGCTCGACAATCGGACCGCGATCCCGTCGACGTCCAGTTCCTCTGCCGGGCTCGCCATCACTTACCGCCTGCAAGAACATCCGCGAAGTCGTATTGCACCGGAACCTCCAACTGATCGAATGTGCATTCGTCGGGCACCCTGTCCGGACGCCAGCGCAGGAATCGTGCAGCGTGCCGAAAGCGTTCCCCTTCCATCTGGTCGTACGCCACTTCGAGCACCCTCTCAGGACGAAGCGGAATCCAGGAGCGGTCTGCGGCCGATCTCCACCGGCTGGCCTCTCCCTCGGCTACAACGTCGTCCCCGAGGCGCAAAGGTTCGAGTTCGGCCAACAACTCGATCCGCCGCGCCGCGGTGAAAGCAGAAGCGCCACCGACCATCTTCAATTCGGAACCGTCGTACAGACCAAGAAGCATCGACCCGATACCTGGCTGACTCTTGTGGGGACGGTAGCCCAGCAGTACGACATCCGCGGTCCTGGCGTGTTTCACCTTGATCATCTCGCGCTTGTTCGGCAGGTACGGTCCCGCCAGCTTCTTGGCGACAACCCCGTCGAGACCCGCGCCTTCGAAGGTTTCGAACCAGGCCATTGCTTCGGCGCTGTCTGCCGTCGCTGCCGTGACGTGGCAACTCGGCCCGCCACCGATGCAATCGAGGAGCAGCGCACGTCGGACCCCGAAGTCCTCGATCGAGACGTCGCGATCGCCGAGCGCCAGTAAATCGAACCCGACAAATTGCGCTGGCGTCTGTTCCGACAACAATGCGACGCGGCTCGCGGCGGGATGAATCCGCTCGGAGAGCGCTTCCCAACTCAGACGCGTCACACCGTCGATCTCACGGGGAACCACCAGTTCTCCGTCCACGACACATTTTTCGGGCAATTCAGACTTGACAGCTTCCACCGCTTCGGGAAAGTACCGCGCCAGGTCCTTTCCTCCTCGCGATCCGAGCACCACTTCGTCACCGTCACGAAAGATGATTGCTCGAAATCCGTCCCATTTCGGCTCGTACGACCACGTCGGGTCACCGGACTCGGGCTGAGGCGGCACAGTGGCCGCAGCCTTCGCGAGCATCGGGGCGAGCGGCGGCATCAGGGGTAGCTCCACCTACCCATACTGACAGTCCGGTTGGCAATTCGACTACCGATGTATTGGAATAGGTCCCGAACAATCCACGAACCAACAGAACTATCCAAGAATCAACAAAGGGGTCCTTATGTCCGGAATCGTCCGGCGACTTTGCACTGCGGTGATCGCAACTTCTGCAATCGCCGCCTTCACCGTCGGTTGCGGTTCCGACATCGAGCCGAAAGCCATTGCGGAATCATCTTCCTCGGTTGCCGATTCAACCACTACCTCCGCAGCCCCGACCACCTCGAAGATCACCGGCCAGGAGGGCTCGGACGACGGCGGCGACGTCGACATCGACGTGTCGATCGGTGATTGCGTCAAGCTCGGAGGCACCACGACGGCCGCGGAAATCGACAACGCGGACTGCGGTAGCAAGGATTCCAACTACAAGTGGGTCGCCAAGGTTCCCACCTCTGATCTGTGTGCCTCCGATGTCGACTCGTACTACTACGAGACCCTCGCGGGTGACGAGCAGGGCGCTGTCTGTCTCGACGTCGACTGGGTAGTCGGCGGATGCATGGACCTCGGCAGCGGAATGGATGAGCCCGCCCGCATCGAATGCTCGGATACCAGCGGCACCAATGTAGTCGAGGTCGTCGAAATCCTGCAGAACTCCACGTCGATCGACGAATGCGGTTCGGGGGCAGACTCGGGATTCGAGCACCCGGAACGTAAGTTCACGGTCTGCGTCGCAACGCTCTGATTCGAGCGCCCTCCCGAAAAACACCTGTGCGCCTTGCCAACCGATCTCGGTTGGCAAGGCGCACAGCGCTTTCTACAGCCGGCGCTTTCTACAGCCAGCCCCGACGCTTGAAGATCGTGTAGAGACTTCCACAGGTCAGGAACATCATCGAGAGCGCAAACGGATAGCCCAAGTGCCAGTGCAGTTCCGGCATGTCGTCGAAGTTCATCCCGTACACGGTTCCGATGAGCGTCGGCGCGAAGAGAATTGCCGCCCACGCCGAGACCTTCTTGATCTCCTCGTTCTGCGCGTAGCTTGCCTGCGTCAGATTGCGCATCTCCTCGTTCTGGTTCTGCGACACCAGAGTTGCGTTCACCGTGAGGATGTTTCCGAGCAACTGACGAAAGCCGTCGGCCCGCTCCACCACAGTCGTCGCATGGTCGGTGACGTCGCGCAGGTATCGCTGGAGTTCCTCGTCCGTGTGGTACTTGTCGAACCCTGCCGACAACCCACGCAGCATTCCCAGCAGCGGACGCGTCGCCCGCTGGAATTCGATCACCTCACGGGTCAGTTCGTAGATGCGACGCGAAACTCCGGGATCGCCACTGAATACTTCGGTTTCGATCTCGTCGATGTCGTTCTGCAGGCCGGCCACCACCGGTGCGTACCCGTCGACGACTGCGTCGAGAATGGCATAGAGAACGGCCTCGGTACCCAACCGCAACAGGTCAGGATCGTTCTCCATGCGAGTCCGCACCGCCGACAGATCCGGCGATTCACTGTGACGGACGGTCAGAATGAAGTTCGGACCACAGAAGATGTGCAACTCGCCGAATTCGACCCGCTCGGTCTCGTCGCGGTACCGCGCAGCACGCAGGACCACGAACAGTGTCTTGCCGTAGCGCTCGAGCTTGGGGCGCTGGTGCGCGACGATCGCATCCTCGACCGCCAGTTCGTGGAGGTCGAAATGTTGTGCAGCGGCATACAACTGGGCGTCGTCGGGCCGGTACATGCCGATCCACGCCATCGACTGCGAATCCGGAAGGCATGACAGTGCTTCCGCCAGCGTGGACGGTGACGCTATCCGCTCGCCGTCGCGGTACACGCCGCTGTTGACGACGGTCGATTCGACGGGCGCCACCGCCTCGGGCGGGGCAGCCTTGACGACGGTGCGTGCGGCACGCGAGTGTCCGGGATGTGAGTCACCGAGCCCCGCGGAACGACGCGGCAGTACCGAACGTGAACGACGAAATTCGCGCATGCTGAACAGCTTTCGAGGGAAGAGTGAACGACGACGCTTGCTTCACAGCAAAGCCGAAGCCGATGAACACACGATGAAGCTGCAGCAAAATACCGGATCAACCCGGGCGGCTACAGCTTCAGTTGGTACTCGGAGGTTGGCCACGCATTACAGCCACACCTCCTCTTCCCTGAATTCCTACGCAAGTCCGCGCACGACGCCAACATGCTACCCCGACTGTCAGAGCACGACAAACCGAACGACAAGCCGCAGGACAGCACGAACCGGTCGGAGGAAACCCGCTCGACGAATGCAGCTTTCAGTCAGTTCGCAGCGCGCAATCCGCCGATCAACAGTTCGACGATCTGGTCCGCCAACGACTCCGTCTCCGCCAACGTCTGCCCTTCACGCCTTCGGTACCAGAGGTCGATGCCGTTGAGACTGCTGAGGAGGACTTTTGCCGCCATTCGAGGTGAGCCCGCACGAATGGAACCATCCGCGACACCTTCGGTCATCACGTCGACGAACAGATTCTCGTAATCGAGTCGCAGCGAATTCAGTTCCACGAGGACTTGCTGTTGTCTCGGTTTGAGCGCGGAGTTCATCTGGCCCCGGACGCCTTGGTGGATTGTGTGGTGGTACCCGAGATGTGTCATGAGATTGACCAGGTGGGCGTGCGACATCGCTTCGAGACGCGCGAGGCCGCTTTCTGCCCCGCCCATCCGAGACTCGACCTCAGCGCGGAGCAGGCTCATCCCGCGCTCGTATATTGCCAGGTAGATGTCGAACTTGGAACGAAAGTGGTAGTAGACAAGACCTTTGGTGGCGCCGATTCGATCGGCCAGTAAATCTACAGTCGTGGCTGCGTAACCGTCTTCGGCAAAGGCGTCGGCGGCGCTGGTGATGATCGCGGATCGCACGTCCGGAAGATCACTACTCATTCGACTTCCACTCCCATTCACACTGCCTGCCGGCCCTTGACTGTTTCCACGCCATCGCATAGTAATACTGAGTAGTATCCCAGATCAGAGAGGTTTTCCAATGTCGTTGGATTTTTCCGGCAAGGTAGCGATCATCACGGGCGCAGGCGGCGGACTCGGCCGTTCACACGCATTGGCCCTCGCCGCACGCGGCGCACGCGTCGTCGTCAACGACATGGGTGGCTCGGTCAACGGCAGTGGCGGCGCTGATACCGCAGCAGCCAAAGTAGTGGCGGAAATCGTCGAGCTGGGCGGCGAGGCCATCGCGGACCACTGCGACATCACCGACGTCGACGCCGTTGCCGCCATGGTCGCGACGGCCGTGGACAAGTGGGGCCGCGTGGACATCCTGATCAACAACGCCGGAATCCTGCGCGACAAGTCGTTCATCAAGGCCGAGCTCGACGACTTCCGCAAAGTCATCGACGTGCATCTGATGGGTTCCGTCATCTGTTCCAAGGCAGTCTGGCCGCACATGGTCGAACAGAACTACGGACGCATCCTCATGACTACGTCGGCATCGGGAATTTACGGCAACTTCGGCCAGGCGAACTACGGCGCCGCGAAGTCCGGCGTCGTCGGCCTGATGAACGTTCTCGCCATCGAGGGCGAACGCAAGGGCATCCGCGTCAACTCGCTGGCCCCGACCGCCGCGACCCGCATGACCGAAGACCTCCTCGACGAGAAGACTCTCGCTCTGCTTGCACCCGAATCGATTTCACCCGGCGCACTGTTCATGGTCTCCGATGACGCACCGACGAAGACCATCCTCAGCGCCGGCGCCGGCGTCTTCGCGATCGCTCGCATGGAAGAGTCGCAGGGCGTCTACATCCCCGAAGGCGCACTCTCCCCCGAGGTCGTCGCCGAACGGTGGTCCGAGATCAGTGACATGACCGATTCCGTCCAGGTGCCCGCGGCGTTCGATCAGACCCGCCGGTTCGTCGAGAAGGCCGTGGCGGAGCAGCCCAGCAACTGAGCAGGGCAACCAGACAACTGATCGACCCCGCTCCCCCTAAGGTGTGGTGGTGACCACACCTACGGGAGTATCGATCGTCGACATCGTCGACAGACTGGGAATGACGTTCCTCAGCGGTGGCGACACCGTCGACGGCGCCCGCACTGTCAGCCGCGTGACCCTGCACGAAGGGTCCGAAGCTACCCAGGACAGTGCGGGCGCCGTCGTACTCGGCGCAGGTCTCGCAGGTTCGGCCGATATCGCAACGGCGGTAAGAGAATACGGCTCGGCAGGTGCGGTAGCGCTGATCGTCAAAGAGCCCCTGGACTTCGACGGCCTCGTCGAGAAAGCGGTGGCCGACACCGACGTCGCACTCCTCGGAATGGTCAAGGATGCAAGCTGGCTGCAAAGCGCGTCGTTGATCAACGAGATCCTCGAATCCGGCAACAACGGGGACCGCACGTCGGCCGCCGACGCCGACCTGTTCGATCTTGCCAACTCTATCGCTCAGGTATTGAACGGCCCGGTCACCATCGAGAATCAGTCGAGCCGGATCCTCGCGTTCTCGGCGGATCAAGCCTTCGGCGACGAGGCACGTAAGCAGAGTGTCCTCGGACATCAAGTGCCGCAGCACTATTCCGATCGGCTCAGGTCAATGGGGTATTTCAACAAGATCTACGGCTCTACCCTGCCGGTATTTCTACCGGGTATCGGGCCGGGCATCAGGCCCCGCGTCGGCATGCGAATACATGCGGCATCGCAGATCCTCGGTTCGATCTGGGTGATCTTGGACGAGGAGCCGAACGAATTGCAGGTCAAAACGCTCGTCGAGGCGGCGGGCGTGGCCGCGATGAGTTTGCTTCGCGCCAAGCTGGCAGCCGATTCCGCACGACGGCTGAGGTTGGGCGAGGTGATCACGTTACTGAGTGGCGGCACTTCAGCCAAGGAAGCGGCCGAGCGACTGGGCTACGGCCGCTCGAAGGCAAACGTACTTGCGGCCGGCTTCCGTGGCGGCGCCGGCGCGTCGTTGGAGGCCGAAGCCGACGTCGATCAACTGGCCCTGACACTCAATACCTATCTCCACCAGGTATTTCCACTGTCGGTGGCGGCAGCGATCGGCGGCACCGTCTACGCCGTCATCCCGCACACCCGGCATCAGACCGACGACGACTACGTGCGCCGGATCGCGTCGGAGTTCGCAGACCGTTCCCGTTCGGAGAAGTCGGTGGTCATCGGAATCGGTGCAACGGTGACCGACGTGATGACGCTGGAGAAGTCACGCGACGAAGCCGACCGAGCGCTTCGCGTTCTGAGGTCGACGTGGAATTCCTCGGGCCGGACCGTCGCGCGTGCCGACGACGTGCAGATCAATTCCCTGCTTCTACGCCTCTCCGACGCCCTGGCTGACGAGAACGAGACCGCGTCGGGTCCACTCGCCGTTCTACGCGAATACGACCGCACGCACGACATTAACCTCGTCGACACACTCCGCGCCTGGCTCGACACGTTCGGTGACATTCCGGCGGCTGCGTCCTTGGTTCACATCCACGTCAACACATTCCGGTACCGCCTCAAGAAGCTTGCCGGAATTGCCGGCATCGATCTCGACGACCCCGAGACGCGATTCAGTCTGATGCTCCAGATTCGTCTCTTTTATCCGGCGACGTCGTAGCGATCTACCAAATCTCACGGAACCTTCGTAAATTCGGACGATGCTCTCCTTCTTTTGTTGGGTGAAGATTCATGCAATCGTCTTTTGCTCCCCACTCGACAGACCTCGCGTCGTTCGGGTCGGGACTTCATCTCCCGGAGGCACCATGAAACAACGGTCCTACGCACTACTGGCCGCGGCAACCGGCACTGTCCTTGCCCTGACCGCATGCTCGTCGGGTGGATCATCAGGTTCGGGTGGGGGTGAGCCGCTCACCGACGGCACCTTCAAGTTTGCACTCGTGGCCGACCCCGGCGCTCTGAATCCGCTGATGACTGCCGCTTCACCGGCACACGCACTGGCACGTCTGAGCTACGACTATCTGCTCAACCCAGATCCCGATACCGGCGTCACCAAGCCGTGGCTCGCCGAAAAATGGGAAGAGACAACTACTTCCGCGTCGTTCACCATTCGCGACGGCGTCACCTGTACCGACGGATCCGCTCTGACTGCCCAGACCGTCGCCGACACCGTCAACTTCATCACGAACGCCGCAAACAAATCCGCTCTCCGCGGGGTGTACGCACCGGCAACTGCAACTGCCAACGCCGACCTGGCAACACGGACAGTGACTGTTACGACTCCGGAGCCCTCGCCCTTCCTGCTCCTCAATCTGGCGCGGATTCCGATCATGTGCGAGGCAGGGTTGAAGGATCCGACGGCGGCAAACAAGACGACCTTCGGATCGGGCATGTTCCAGATGACCGAGGCAGTCGCCAACGATCATTACTCCTACGTTCGGCGCGACGGATACAACTGGGGACCTGACGACACCACCTCCGACACTGCCGGAGTGCCCAAGAATGTCGTCGCGTCCATCGTGACCAATACGAGTACGTCTGCGAATCAGCTGTTGTCCGGTGATCTGAATGCCGCCGCCGTCTCCGGCGCCGATCAGGACCGATTGAATGCCGCGAACCTGAACACGGTCAAGCAGCCGGCTCCGGCAGGCGAGATGTTCTTCAATCACAGCCCGGGTAATCCGACCAGCGATCCGGCCGTGCGCAAAGCCCTTGTCCAGGCGCTCAATCTCGACGACCTCGCCGAGATCTTCACCGCCGGCCGCGGAACCCGGTCTACCACGATGGTGTCCATCGAACCGAGGGCCTGCATCTACGACTCTGTCGCCGGAAACCTGCCGGCCTTCGATCCCAGCGCAGCCGCAGAAACTCTCGAATCAGCGGGCTGGAAAATCGGTGCCGACGGTAAGCGCAGCAAGGACGGCACACCGCTCCGACTTCGGATGGTCTACGAAACGTTCGGTGACTCGACCGATGCTGCTGCCGACGTCGCACTCAACGCTTGGAACAATCTGGGCGCAACTGTCGAACTCACCAGCGGAGACTCGAACAAGATCCTCGATGTAGCACTCAGCGGTAAGGACAACACCGCGTGGGATGTTGCGTGGGAGCCGATCAACGTCGCGCTGCCCAGCATGCTCGTACCCTTCCTCTCCGGTCCGGTGCCAGCTGCGGGACTCAATTTCTCGTCGATCTCCAACCCGGCCTACGACGCAGCCGTCGCCAAGGCTTCGGGACTGACCGGCGAGGATGCTTGTGCCGCTTGGGCAGACGCCGAATCAGAGATCATCAAAGCAAACTCCGCGGTACCTTTTGCCGACAAGATCACGACTCTCTACTTCAACAATGCGGGTCTCGCATTCGGCCGTAATTTCACCGGTTCGGCCCTGCGCCTGTACCAGTAGACCGCCGGTAGCGACCGGGGAAATCGTCGTGTTTCGCCGGTCGCTGTCGGTATACGGACAGGTATTCACTGATCCTGACGGTTTTCGTGGGAGCGGACGAAAATCGACCCGATTTTCGTGAGGATCGACAGAGATGCGCGTCACGTCATGCGCCAAGATTTAGCAGTCAACACTCAACCGCGCCCTCACGTTTTTCGCTCGGGCCCCTGCTCCATCACGGAGGCACCATGAAACACCGCTTCTATCCAACACTTGCGGCAGCCGCAGGGCTCACGCTTGTGTTGTCTGCTTGTGGCTCGGGAGGCACGTCCTCGGGCGCCAGTGGCGGTGAACCGGCCACCGACGGGACCTTCCGTTTCGCCCTGCAGGCCGATCCGGGTGCACTCAACCCGATCATGTCGGCCGCCTCGGCGACCGCCGAGTTGTCGCGTTTGGCGTACGACTACCTGATCTACCAGGATCCCGATACCAGTGAAGTCGGACCGTGGTTGGCGGAGAAGTGGGAGGAGACCCCGACCTCGGCGTCCTTCACCATCCGTGACGGGGTGACCTGTACCGACGGATCGACGCTGACACCGCAGACCGTCGCGGACAACATCAACTTCGTGGCCAACCCGGACAACGGTTCTCAGTTGCGCGGGTCCTCCGTACCGACCGGCGCCACTGCGACTGCCGATCCGGCAACGCGCAGTGTCACGGTGACCACTCCGGCGCCGAGCCCGTTCCTTCTTCTCAACGTCGGTCGCCTGCCGATCCTGTGCGAGGCCGGATTGAAAGATCCGACAGCGTCGAACAAGAAGTCGCTCGGCACCGGCATGTTCGAAGTCACCGAAGTTGCCGCCAACGACCACTACACGTTCCAGCGTCGCGAGGGCTACAACTGGGGCCCCGACGGCACGACCTCCGACACCCCGGGCGTCCCCAAGACGGTCGTCGCCGCCATGTCGCCGAACGTGAGCACCGCCGCAAATCAGCTGCTCTCGGGTGAACTCAACGCAGCTCCGATCGCCGGTCCGGACAAGGACCGCGTCGCGGCAGCCAATCTGGACTCCGTCGGTCGGCCACTGCCGGCAGGCCAGATGTACTTCAACCAGATCGCGAGTAATCCCACCAGCGATCCCGCAGTGCGCAAGGCCCTGATCCAAGCGGTCGATCTCGACGACCTCACTCAGGTCATCACCGCCGGACACGGGGTCCGGGCAACCAGCCTCGTCGCCGTCGAACCGCGCGCCTGCGTTTACGACTCTGTCGCAGGCAACATTCCGGACTTCGACCTCACTGCCGCCAAGGCAACACTGGACGGCGCTGGTTGGACCGCCGGCGCTGACGGCAAGCGAAGCAAGGATGGCAAGCCGCTCAATCTCCGTCTCGTGTACGACGGCACCGACGATCCGCGCAACGCGGCGGCCGAACTTGCTCAGTCGGCGTGGTCCGAACTCGGCGCAAACGTCGAGGTGACCGGGGGCGACTCGAACAAGATCATCGACGTCATTCTGAGCGGCAAGGACAACTCTGCCTGGGACATCGCCTGGGTCCAGGTCAACTCCTCGCTGCCCAGCACCTTCACTGCGTACTTTGCCGGGCCGGTTCCCGCAGCAGGCAAGAACTTCGGATCGGTCAGCAACCCCGCCTACGAAGCAGCAGCCACCAAGGCTTCCGGTCTGACCGGTAGCGACGCTTGTGACGCCTGGGCCGACGCCGAGTCGGAGCTCACCAAGACGATCGCGGCCGTGCCCTTCGCAGACTCCGTCATGAACGTGTACTTCAACAAGGCCGGACTCTCATTCGGCAAGTCGCTCAACGGTTCTGCGCTGCGTCTCTACCAGTAGGCCGTCCGCCCACTCTGAAATATCTTCCCGCCCCAGCATCCCGCCCTCCGGAAAGACAGCCCATGAGTCAAACTATTGAAGCCGCGAAACCAGAAGCGGCGCCTCAGGCTCGAGCAAAGTGGCTCGAGTCCGACAGCTGGCCCGCATATCTTCTGCGTCGTTTCGGCACCTTCGTGATTTCACTCTGGGCGCTGGTGACTGCGGCGTTCCTGATGCTCCAACTGATTCCGGGAGACCCGGTTCGGTTGGCACTGGGAATGAACGCACCGGTCGAACTGGTCGAGACAACGAGGTCTCAGCTCGGTTACGATCTTCCCTTGTGGCAGCAGTACTTCCGATTCGTCGGCGGGTTGCTGAGCGGGAATCCCGGTGACTCGATCACCTTGAGGACTCCGGTCTTCGAGGTGATAGCGTCCCGCCTACCGGCAACACTCGAACTGGCTGTACTCACAGTCGTCACGGTGCTGCTAGTGGGCATTCCGATCGGCCTCATCTTCGCTGCACTGACCCGCAACGGTCGACGACGCGGAGTCGAGATCGGTTACACCGCAACGTCGGGCACCATCGCCGTGATCCCCGAGTTCATGTTCGGTACGGCGCTGGTCTACCTCTTTGCCGTCACGTTCCCTGTTCTGCCCGTCGCCGGCCGAGGTGGACCGGAAAGCTACATCCTCCCGGTCGCGGCCATGTCGATCGGTGCCATCGCCTCGATGTCGCGCATCGTCCGTGCAGAGGCGCTCGGCGTGTTGGACATGGACTACATCCGTACGGCGCGCGCCAAGCGAATGCCCGTGGCACGAATCTACTTCCGTCATGCAATGCCCAACCTCATGACGTCGACGCTGACGCTCGCCGGACTCCTCCTGGGTGGTCTGATTGCCGGCACCGTGCTCATCGAGAGCATCTTCGCCTGGCCCGGCATGGGCATGGCGCTGGTCAAGTCCATCACCGAGAAGGACTACCCGCTCGCCCAGACACTGGTCGTGATCTACGGCGCCATCGTCCTTCTCATCAATTTCATCGTCGACGTGGTGCTCGCTCTCATCGACCCACGATCCACAATTCGGGAGAACTGAGTTGAGCACCTCACCTACGTCCCCCACTGCGGCCCCCAAGACGCCCCCGCGACGACACTGGATCGTCGGAACGTTCCGCACCCCATTGGGAATCCTGGCCCTCACCTTCCTGACCGCTCTGATCGCCCTCGTCATCTTCGGACCGATGATCTGGGGTGACGCCGCTGTCGCGGCCAACCCGAAGGCACTGTCTCAGGGACCGAGTTCCGAGCACATCTTCGGCACCGACGCCGGCGGGCGTGACGTCTTCGCCCGCACGATGACCGCCGCGAGACTGTCGGTGCTCATGGCTCTCGGAGCCGTCGCACTCGGTGTCACAATTGGCCTGATACTCGGTACGCTCCCGACGCTCGCTCCCCGCTGGGTCGGACGAATGGTCGTGGCATTCCTCAACTTCGCCATCGCATTCCCCGGACTGCTCCTCGCGATCTTCCTGTTGGTCGTTCTCGGACAGGGTGCTGGCAGCGCGGTGATCGCCATCGGCCTCGCCCTGGCCTCGCCGTTCGCGAGGTTGACGTACGCACTGGCTTCGTCGGTCAACGGACGCGACTTCATCGACGCAGCACGCATCCTCGGGGTTACCAAGCCGGGGCTGCTGTTCCGTCACATTCTCCCCAATATCCGTGAACCACTCATCGTCAATGCCAGCATCGCTGTCGGCAGCGGCCTGGTGGTCTTCGCCGGACTCTCGTTCCTCGGCTTGGGCATTCAGCCGCCTGCATTCGACTGGGGCCGGATGCTCAACGAAGGTCTGTCGAAGATCTTCGTCAACCCGGCCACCGCACTCGCCCCCGGCATCGCCGTCGTGCTCGCCGGCTTGACCTTCACGCTGCTCGGCGAGGCCATTGCTCGCGGCGCGGGAGTTCGCAGTCCGATCAGCAGTCGCCTGCCGAAGTGGAAGCCGATCAACCGGAAAACTGCCCAGGCCGATTCGGCGCCCACCGACGAAGACGCGGTACTGACCGTCCGCAACATGTCCGTCGCAGTCCCCGCGGGTGACGACTGGCGTCGCCCCGTCGACAACATCAGTTTTACAGTTCACCGCGGCGAAACCGTGGGCATCGTCGGTGAATCCGGGTCCGGAAAGTCACTGAGTTGCATGGCAATTGCGCAGCTGACCGACCACCCCACCGTGGTCGACGCCGGGCTCATCGAGTTCGACGGCACCGTGCTGATGAAGGACGGCAAGCGGCCGGACGACGCGGCTTCGCGCAAGGTTGCCCGCCAACTCGGCACACGTATGGCGATGGTGTTCCAGGATCCGATGTCGTCCATGAATCCGTCTCTCAAGGTCGGATACCAGGTCGCCGAGATCGGTTGGCTCCACGAAGGTATGAGCAAGGCCGACGCGAAGAAGGCGGCAGTCGAGCGACTGAACGCCGTCAAGATCCCCGACGCGCCCAGGCGTGCGAAGCAGTACCCCCACGAGTTCTCCGGCGGTATGCGTCAGCGCGCGATGATCGCCATGGGTCTGATGGGTAAGCCCGCTCTGATCATCGCGGACGAACCCACCACTGCGCTCGACGTGACCGTTCAGCGTGAGGTCCTCGGGCTGCTCCACGAGGTTCGCGAAGAAACCGGCGCCGCAATCCTTCTCATCTCGCACGACATGGCCGTCATCACCGGCATGTGCACCCGTGTCCTCGTCATGTTTGCCGGCGAAATCGTCGAAGACATCGCAGTCGACGATCTGATTGCCGGCCGTGCAAAGCATCCGTACACCCGCGCGCTGATCGCCGCGGTCCCCACCATGAGCACCGATCGCGACAAGCCGCTTGCCACCGTCGACGAAGCCTGGCAGGTGGAGAGCCTCGACGCCGAGGAGAGCACCGCCGACATCGAGTTGGAAGAACTGTTGGCTGTTGCAGAGGAGATCCGATGAGCAGACTCGAATTCCGTGACGTCAACGTCCACCTCGGTAGCGGTTCGAAAAAATTCCACGCCGTCAAGAACATCAATCTCGACATCCCCTCCGGATCGGTGGT
>NZ_LVCT01000432.1:0-6522 GCF_001647205.1 Rhodococcus sp. EPR-134 | reverse complement strand
TACCCAAGCACCAGACGAAGCTGGGGAGAAGCGGAGGTCGCTCGAAGCTACCTCCGCTCGCGTCTGCCAACTCATCGTCATCATGCTTCCCATCCTACAGGACCCCACCCCAAACCGCAAAACAACACAGAACCGCGAAACGTCGAAAATGTAACCACCACAACACAATTCAAGCCTCACCAAAACACTTCCATGCGTAACCGTCGAAACCGATTACCCACCAACCGATAACCCAAAGTTACTGAAACACACCAACATTCAAAAACACCCAAAAATCGGCCCACATACGCCCCGCCGAGCACCCCGACACTCCCCCACCACCGAACCCGAGCACCCGCCGGCCCCATCAGCCGGCCCCAATTCGCCGGCGCCCCAACTCCACGAACACACCACCCCGGGACGTGCCATCTACGCAGGTCACAAGCCCGCAACAACTCAATTCCCCTACCCGAACATGTGATCTCGCCCGTAGCTCGAACAACAAGAGATGAGGACGCACCCACGCGGAACTCCAATCCACTACGAGGAGCAGAAATGCACGAGCACGACGACCAGACCCCAGACAACCACCACCACACCAGGGGCGAGCAGCTCCGCGCCCTCGCCCAACGGGTACCGAACACGATCAAGACCTTTCTCACCGCCTGCATCGTCGACTGCCTCGCCAACGCCACCACCGAACAGGTCTCACAGCTCCTCCACACCCTCACCAACCAGCAATAGCCACACCCACACCCCCAACACACGAAAAAGCCCCCCACCGCACTGTGAGAGGCCATTTTCGGAGCACGCAACGAAGAGGACCGGCCCGGTAGCTTCGGGCCGGTCCTTTATCGCCTACCGATCCACGCTCACGCGAACCGCAACAACGCGATACGCGTCCGCGTCCTCCAGACGCGGAGCAATCGAATCAGGGTTGTCGGCGTTCCACTCACCCGCACGAGCAACCGAGTGACGGATTGCGCGGCGCGCAGCCTGGTCGAAGCCTTCCGGAGCGCCAACCGTCACGGTGAACGTCTCATCGACGAACTCGAATCCGACAGCGGCCTGAACCTCCACGGCGTAGGTACTACGGAAACCGGGCGCGTTGATACGGACCGAGACGACGCGGTACGCGCCCTTGTCCTCGGAACGCGAAGTGGTCGCGTCAGGATGCAGCGATGGGGCAGTGCGGAACCGCTTCGCGAGGCGGCTTTCGAGTGGATCGTTTTCTATCGGACTTCTCGAATATCGTTGTCCGCGAACAGGCTCGAACGAATCGTCCAGAAACAGTCCCCCGCTCGGCTGGTATTCACCCGGCTGGATGAATCACTTGGGCCCGAGCACTCGCTCGACATGATCGCGGAAAGTCGACCAGAAGCTGGTTTCAGTTGTCATCAGCAGTTTTATCCAAGCGAAACTCATGCAACTACCCGAGAGTGCATTACTGTCGGATCTGTGCTCGCTCGGCCGCGGCCTTCATCCGACGGAATCGATCGGCCGGAAGTTGGTCGCCGACCAACTGTCCCGCCGCCGCCGGATGCAGCAGTCGATCACTGCGGAAGATGTCGGAGTGATTGAGATCGGAGAGGTCACGCTGCCACAAGTGGATCTTCGACTCATGAGTGAATGCGCCCCTGACCGACGGGAGTGCGTTGTCCCCCGTCACCCACTGGTAGGGGGATTCCTTGATGATCTGGTACTCGATCGCTCTCGTTACACATGCGGCAATCCAGTCGGAGAACTGAATGTTCGAACTCAGGACACTGTCTATGTGCATTGGCGGCTCGATGATCCGCTTCATTTCCGGATATCCGCTCGCTCGACCCAAGATGTGCTCGTACATGGCCGGCAGCCGAGCTGCGCGCGTCTTCTCGTTGATCTGATCGATCATGACCATCACGTTCGAGCATTTGTAGTCGGCGTACCGGGCGATGCGGTTGAGCGCTTCGCGCATCGCAGCTGTTTCTCGGGCGTCCGTATCGAGGTCCGTCTGTTTCGGGGTTCCCAGAGGTTTTTCCGCGGCGTAGTAGAAGAGGGCGCCGTCGAGGCTGCGTACGCTGCGCACCAAAGTGTTGAACACTCGGATCTGCTGCCGGTACTTGTCGAAAGTGTCCGGACGAAAAATACTCGCGCCCTTGCGTTCCCACCGTCCCGGATGCTCTGCCTGCGCGATCTCGGTTTTGAAGATCTCCCGCTTTTTCAGCGTGAAGATTTGACCGAACTTTCGAGCATTGTCGGCGGGAAGGATCAGACCGGCGTAGCCGAATGCGGGACTGGTGTTGAAGCGAGCGTGATCGCGCGCAACAAATGCCCCTGTCTCGCCGATCTCGTCAATGTACGCCAGCAGCATGGAACGATTATTGCCCTCCAGATACGCGGAAACCCACGCCTAGGCGTGGGTTCCGGAATTAGCGCTCAGAGAACTATTTCATCTCCAGCTACTGGCCATATATTAGTTCGACGTCCACGGTTCGCGCAAGTGAAATGCTCGAGTGCGGCGGCGGGCATAAGTCTGTAATCTGCTCAATTTTCTGTAGATCGGATCCGTTTCGACGCAACGAGACGTCGGCTCGCGGCGTGACCTGCAATAGAGGGTGTCGTAGATCAGCCGCATACTGTGCTCATGCGGCCTGAGCTCACCGATCTTCTGTCGATGTCACATCCTGTTGTAGTCATCACGGGTGACTCCGGAACCGGTAAGTCATCGATCCTTGCCGACCATCAGATCGAGCTTTCGCGTGGTGCGGCGGCCATCGCGCCGCCGCCGGTCACCTGTGCGTTCGACAGCGGCGCGTTGCAGGTCGCTATCCTGGATGGCCTCGTCACAGCCTTGGTCACCTCGATGGTTGATCGGACCGCGTGGCGCAATATCCAGAACCGACTCGACACCGCAGGCAAGGAAATGGTGGCCGAGGTCGGTAAGAGCCTGGCCAAGGCCGTGACCCAGGAGGTCATGGCGTTGGTGAAGGCGCGAATCGGCGAACATGCGGGTGAAGGTCTCGCGGCGTTCTTCAAAGGCCTGCGCCAGGATACGACCGCTGATCTACGGCGAGATCTCCAGTCGCGAAGCGATACCAACGTCGTCAAGCTCCTGGTACGTCTGTGCGACGAGGTTGCCACGGCTCTCAAACGCGACGTGGTTTTGGCTATCGACGAGTGCCAACGGCTGACAGAGGATGACCAACGGGCGTTGGCCAGTCTTTGCATCGCGCCCCCTAAACGCGCACGATTCGTGATCGCCTGGTCGTCGGCGGCGCACGAGGCTCGTACCGGACTCACCAGACTTCGAGACACCGGATGCGGGGAGATCGTCGTCGGCGGACTCAGCAGAGCAGATGTCGAAACCATGCTCAACCGGGCAGGCGTCACAAGTGCTAACACGGATCGTGTCTACTTCCTGAGCAGCGGATTCCCGATCATCGTCGAAGGTTTGATCGGTCAGCTCCGCAGCGGCGGTACATTGGATGAATACACGCCCCCTACTGCATTCGTCCGCTCGCTGGAAGATGCGCTGGCTCGACTCCCAGGCGATGCGCAGATCGCTGCACGCTGGCTGTCGGTCTTCGAATTGCCACCGCCTGAATCGACGATCACTGCCTATCATGATCTCACTTCAACTCAGTGGGGTGTGTTGCGGCAGTCTCTCGAGCGGGAGAACATCCTCAGCGTAGAACGCAATGGACAACTCTGGTTTCACGAAAGCCGCAGATCACATCTGTGGGACCGCATGTTGAGCGAGGGCGAGCGGTTCGAGATCGGCCAGCCTGCGTACTCGGCCCTTCTCGCGCAATATCGCGACGACATGAGCTCCTCGATCGGTTTGATGGTGCCGATCGCACATACTGCTCGGTTCGCTCGCGACAGTCAGGCGGCCAATCCGCCACTCGCGAAGATCCTCGATCTGACGTCGGCGCAGCTGGCTGTCCTGGCGTCGATGATCGAAATCGAGATCATTCCCCTCGGTGATCACGATCTTCGATGGACGCCGCCGGAGAGCGCACTCATCTACGCGCACAACATCTTCGGCGCAGATCGCGGGGACGCACTCGCCGCACTTCCGGTCCTGATCGAACAAGAATTCATCGAAACCGCGGACCAAACGGAACAGATCAACGCTGATCCAAACGTCACCGTCACCATCAGCGCCGACCCGACCGACGAATGCCACATCGTGCTGCACGGCCGGATCCAAGACATCCTGGGAAAAACCGCCATCCCGCAAATCACCGGTCGCATCGTGCACGAACACTTCGAGGCGCTCAGACTGGAATCATCGCTCGTGCTCACCGATCCCGGCAGATCAGATGCCATCGAGCTCATTCGTAACGCAAACAACCAACCCTTCTACCGATTCAATCCTCTACGCAGAACCGTCTACCCGATGATGGCCGTGTGGGTGGACTATGGCGGGCATCCCATCAGCATGGCAGCGATCTTCAATCGAGACACCGAACGGCAGAAAGCGAAGAAGGCCGCGATCTCCGTAGACGAAGTGTCCTACGGCCGCCGAGTAAAAACTGTTCGCACTTTCGAGGATCAGATGTCGACGATTCCGTCGATGCGGCTGTTCAAAGCCGTGTACCTAGCCACCGGACGACCGGTGGCTAGGTAACCGTGAGGGAACAAGAAACTGGCAGATGGTCAACGACGGACCTCCGCTCCCCTCGCTGTCAGGATTTGGTGAGACACTCGGAGGCAACCGAGATCACTCACTGAGGGCATGAAACGAGCATCACCGATGACCAGCCCGAACCCCGAAACAACACCAGTCGATCCGGCAGATCCCGCACCGAAACCGACCCGCAGAACCTTCACCACCGAATACCGCAACAACATCCTCGACGAATACAACGACGCCCCGCACGGCGAAAAATCTGCAGTCCTGCGCCGCGAAGGTCTGTATCAATCCCAACTTCGAGAATGGGCCCAAGCCAGAACCGTAGCGGCCGGAAAGTCTCGACCGAAAACTGCGACCAATCCCGACACCGACACCGCGACCCATAAGGAAATGGCCCGCCTGACACGCGAGAATGCCCGTCTGGCAAAGCAATTGACGCAGACGGAGGCCGCGCTTGAGATCATGGGAAAACTTCACGTGCTCTTGGAATCCATCTCCGAGAGCACGGACACACCGCCCTTACCGAAGATGCACTGAACAGCACGTTCACCGACCTCAGGGCCGCCGAGATCCCCACCCGTAGATCCTGCATCCTGATCGGACGGTCCCGCGCCACCCACTACCGGCACCAGCAACCACCCGTCCTGGGCCCCAAGAAACCAAGGGCCATCCCCGACAACGGCCAAGCACTCACCGCATCCGAGCGAGCCCAGGTTCTGGCCGTCATCAACAGTGACAAGAACGCTGACCTGGCTATATGTCAGATATGGGCCCGGAAACTCGACGAGGGCAACTACTGGTGCTCGGTGTCGAGCATGTACCGGATCGCCGCCGAAGTCGGGCAAAACCGCGAACGCCGACGAACAGCGACACATCCACCGAAGGCGATCCCCGAACTCCTCGCCGACGGACCTTCACAGGTCTGGACCTGGGATATCACCAAGCTCCGCGGGCCCACCAAGGGTGTGTGGTTTCACCTGTACGTACTCATCGACATCTACTCTCGGTACAACCCGTCATGGATCGTTTCCACACACGAAAGTGCCGAACTGGCAGCTGAATTCATTGCGGAAGCAATCGAGCGGAACGGCATCGCCCCGCACACCGTCCACGCGGACCGTGGCACCTCGATGACTTCCGGACTGGTGTCGGAACTGTTCACCAACCTCGGCATCATTCGGTCGCATTCACGACCGAGAGTATCGAATGACAATCCATTCTCGGAAGCCCAGTTCAAGACACTGAAATACCTGCATGATTTTCCGAAATCGTTTGCAACACTGGATGATGCACGAGTCTTCTTGGAAGGATTCTTCAACGAGTACAACCACATTCACCGTCATTCGGGCATTGCCTGGCATACCCCGGCTTCGGTGCACTTCGGGACTGCTGACGCGGTTGACGCGGCCCGTCAGATCACCCTGAACGAGGCTTACGTCGCGAACCCTGCACGGTTCTCTCGCCGGCCGATTCCGCCCGAGATGCCGACCGTTTTCTTCATCAACGAACCCGTCGCTGAATCGCAGATCAACTGAACGTCACTGTCTCACTTGACTTGACACATAGCGCTCCCGATCAGTGAGTACGTCCAGCGCCAGATCACCCTCGCCGACATACTGCGGACCCGTGTCGACGATCTCGAACAAGAGGTCTATGCGTTGAGGGAACTGAGAGGTGCCGCCGTCGGACAAGCTCCGGACGATACCTACTTTTTCGTGGAACTACGTGGAAGCACCCGTGTCGTGGAAATGACTCCCGAGCACATCGCACTACTCCAGGATGACCTCCCCTTCAGATTCGCCCGACTCGAACATCACCTAACGCTCCGTCCCGGCGAGCGAACCCACCACATCACCGAGCGCATACAGCCCAGCGGTCTGATCGACGATCCAGCAGTCACGCTGTTGAACGACTTCTGGGAG
>NZ_LVCT01000431.1:0-1569 GCF_001647205.1 Rhodococcus sp. EPR-134 | reverse complement strand
CACGACGCTGGCTCGAACGCTGTCGGAACAACTGACCATCGGCGGCGCACGAGGGCACAGACCGCAACACGCATTGCGAGTTGCGGTTCACCCAGGAAGCGCAAGCGTTCCACCCCTCGTCGCATACACACAGCCCATCGGTAGCCCCACCGATGTACAAGTTCGGTTTGCCCCCCGCTCATCCCAACCCAGGGATATGAAGGAGCTGCATTCCCAGATGTTCGGCGACGAGACCCAAGAAGAGCTGTACGGCGACGACGCCCACTCAACCGTCGCCGGTCTACTCGGATACGACACCGACGAGATCGAACTGATTCAGTAGGGTCACGCAGTTGCGGTAGTTGGCGTTGAGGGCCGTTGTCCCTGGCGGACGAGGTAGAGCTGCGAGGTCATGACTAGTCCTCTCTCATCGGTTTTGCACGTCGACGACGTTCGGAGTGTGCCTATGCGATGGGTGGCAGAGCAACCATCGGCCCGACCGAACGTCATGTGCGCGTCGTTCCGTTTCTTTTTGTCCACCTTTCTTCTCTTCTTGCCCACGTTGCAGGGAGCAGCGGTCACGGCACGGCCGTGCATCCGGAGAACCGGGCCTCTGTCGGGATCATCAACAGCGGCCGGTGACTTTTGTGGATCAGGCCCTCCGCCCCATGTCGACCTTGGTGGCGATACATCTACCCCCACTCATCTTGCACGAAAGTCGGTGACATTGGTCGTGGTGGAGCGGCCACGACAACGGAGCGCTTACTCGGAAAGGAGGAGTGGTCCGTTGCCGGCGGGCACTTCTCGGGCGCCGACAGCCTGGTCACCACGTAGATATCGGTTGCCGATGTCTACGCCGAAAACAGATACGACGAATGGCGAACGAGGCCGGTCGCCGATATGGAAAAGCGGAGTTCCACACGAGTACGGCTCCCTCGTGTGTCACGGCGTCAGCGACTCAACACGAGAGTATCGAACAGAATGTACGCGGCGACGGCGAACACCAGGTACGCGAACCAGTGTTGAAGTTTTCCGGTGTCGACGCGGTTGCCGAACCGTCCGGCGACCAAGGAGGCAACGATCGCAGCTCCGGTGAAACTGATCGTGATGGCCGGGTCGATGGTGACGCCGCTACCGAGATGTGAGATCAAGCCGGCGGCGGAGTTCGCGACGATGATCAGAAGCGAGGTTCCGATCGCGATCTGCATGTCTATTCCCAACATCAGGACAAGGGCGGGGATGATGAGGAATCCGCCGCCGACGCCGAAGAGCCCGGTCAGCACACCGACGGCGAATCCTGCTGGGATCGCACGAGGTGCGCAGCGACGCCAATTGATACCGGAATCACCTACGCTGCAGGCGGTTCCGGTATCGCCGCGGTCGGCGAGCATACGAGCACCGGCAACGATCATGACCGCGGCGAACCCGATCATCACGACGGACTGCGGGAGCACTCGCCCGAGGGCACTACCGAGGAAGGTTGCGGGGATACCGGCAGCGGCGAACACGGCGGCCAGTCGCCACTGCACAAGATGGGCACGGACTTTCGGGATCGCGCCGACAGCCGAGGCGACACCGACCACGATCAGT
>NZ_LVCT01000430.1:0-219 GCF_001647205.1 Rhodococcus sp. EPR-134 | reverse complement strand
GAGATCGGGATTGCTTGGTCGATGTCGAGGCCGAGGGCGAACACCAGGACCGGTACGGCAAGGATGGATCCGCCGCCGCCGAGGAGTCCTAGAAGGACACCGATGACTGCCCCGGCAGCGAGTGCGATTGCGAGAGTCATCGGCATCCTTTTCGTCTACCGACGTTCGGCGGCATGCGATTGTTGTTCGAGCTCGGTTCTACTGTGCGGTGAGCGAATC